>NZ_JBSGZI010000063.1:0-45653 GCF_053610945.1 Streptomyces sp. NPDC054849 | reverse complement strand
GCCCCGGCCGGGTACGGGCGCACCGGCGGCGGTCACGGCCCGGATCGCCGCGCCGCCCGCCCCCGGCCGGGAGGCCCGCCCGCGGATCGAGTACCGGCCACCCGGCCGTCCGGGAGCGGGACGGGCCGCAGCGGAGCTGCCGGGGCCGCCGGACGGCAGCCCGCCGGAGGTGTACGAGGCCGCCGCGCGCGCGACCCGGCACCTGCTGGAGCGTCAGGACCCTGCGGGCTGGTGGAAGGGCGACCTGGAGACCAACGTCACCATGGACGCGGAGGACCTGCTGCTGCGGCAGTTCCTCGGCATCCGGGACGAGGCCACCACCCATGCCGCCGCCCTCTTCATCCGCGGCGAGCAGCGGGAGGACGGCACCTGGGCCACCTTCCACGGAGGGCCGCCCGAACTGTCCGCCACCATCGAGGCCTACGTCGCCCTGCGCCTCGCAGGGGACGCGCCGGACGCCCCGCACATGTCCCGTGCCTCGGCCTGGATCAGGGCCCACGGAGGGATCGCCGCCGCCCGCGTCTTCACCCGGATCTGGCTGGCGCTCTTCGGCTGGTGGAACTGGGACCACCTGCCCGAACTCCCACCCGAGCTGGTGTTCCTGCCGCCCTGGGTGCCCCTGAACATCTACGACTTCGGCTGCTGGGCCCGCCAGACCATCGTCCCGCTGACCGTGGTCTCGGCGCTGCGCCCCGTCCGCCCGGCCCCCTTCACCCTGGACGAGCTGCACGCCGACGCGCGGGTGCCGAACCCGGCCCGCCGCCTCGCACCGCTGACCAGCTGGGACGGCGCCTTCCAGCGGATGGACAAGGCGCTGCACGTCTACCGGCGGTTCGCCCCGCGCCGGCTGCGCAAGGCGGCGATGGCCACGGCAGGCCGCTGGATCGTCGAACGCCAGGAGAACGACGGCTGCTGGGGCGGGATCCAGCCGCCCGCCGTGTACTCCGTCATCGCCCTGCATCTGCTCGGCTACGACCTCGGGCACCCGGTGATGCGCGCCGGACTGGAGTCCCTGAACCGGTTCGCGGTCTGGCGCGAGGACGGCGCCCGGATGATCGAGGCCTGTCAGTCCCCGGTGTGGGACACCTGCCTGGCCGCGATCGCCCTCGCCGACGCGGGCGTGCGCCCCGACCACCCGGCGCTGGTCAAGGCCGCCGACTGGATGCTCGACGAGGAGATCGTCCGCAGCGGGGACTGGGCGGTGCGCCGGCCCGGGCTCGCCCCGGGCGGCTGGGCCTTCGAGTTCCACAACGACACCTACCCCGACATCGACGACACCGCCGAGGTGGTCCTCGCACTGCGGAGGATCAAGCATCCCGATCCGGCCCGGGTCGAGGCGGCCATCGCCCGCGGGGTGTCCTGGAACCTCGGCATGCAGTCCAAGAACGGGGCGTGGGGCGCCTTCGACGCCGACAACACCAGCCCGTTCCCGAACCGACTGCCCTTCTGCGACTTCGGCGAGGTCATCGACCCGCCCTCGGCCGACGTGACCGCCCACGTGGTGGAGATGCTCGCCTTCGAGGGCAGGGCGGGCGACGCCCGGACCCGGCGCGGCGTCGCCTGGCTGCTCGCCGAACAGGAACCGAGCGGCGGCTGGTTCGGGCGCTGGGGCACCAACTACGTCTACGGGACCGGGTCGGTGATTCCGGCCCTCACGGCCGCTGGCATCGCCCCGGGGCATCCCGCGATCCGGCGGGCCGTGCGCTGGCTGGAATCCGTACAGAACGAGGACGGCGGATGGGGTGAGGACCAGCGCTCCTACAAGGACCCGTCCTGGGCCGGGAAGGGCGCCTCCACCGCCTCGCAGACCGCGTGGGCGCTGATGGCGCTGCTGTCGGCCGGTGAGCGGGACGGCAAGGCCGTCGAACGGGGCGTGGCCTACCTGGTGCGAACCCAGAAGGAGGACGGCTCCTGGGACGAGCCGTACTTCACCGGCACCGGCTTCCCCTGGGACTTCTCGATCAACTACCACCTGTACCGGCAGGTGTTCCCGCTCACCGCGCTCGGCCGCTATCTGTACGGGGAGCCGTCCGCCCGGTCCGGTGAAGCCTGATGTCCGCCGCCGGCGCGGAACGGGCGGCCGGGAACCCCGACCCGCTGTTGGTCGCCTGCGCACTGCGCATCGAGCAGGCGGCGCTGCGCAGCGCGGGCCGCGGCGGGACCGCCGGCTCGGCTCGCGCTTCGGGTCGAGGTTCAGCCAGTGGTTCGGCCTGCGGTCCGACCGGGGGGTACACCCTGCTGCGCACCGGGATGGGTCCGCGCGCGGCCGAGCGGGCCCTCACCCGGGCGCTGGACCGGCCCGGAATGGACCGGGCCGCCGTCCTCGCGACGGGATTCTGCGCCGGGCTGGTCCCCGGCATGCACCCCGGCGACCTGGTCGTCGCGGAGGAGACCCGGGACCTGCGGGGGGCCGTCGCCTGTACCGGTACCACCCTGCTCGCCGAGGCGCTCGCCCGGGCCGCCCCGGGCCGGACCGTGCACACCGGCGCACTGACCGGATCCGACCACGTCGTCCGCGGCCAGGAGCGCGCGCAGCTGCGTGCCACCGGCGCGATCGCGGTCGACATGGAGTCCGCGGCCACCCTGTGGACCGCCACCCGCAGCGCCGGCCGTCCCGTTGCGGCCGTCCGGGTGATCGTGGACGCTCCGGAGCATGAGCTCGTCCGTATCGGCACGGTTCGCGGGGGAATATCGGCCTTCCGTGTTCTGCGTGCCGTACTGCCCGCGTTTTACGAATGGCACCGTTCTTTGCTGCTCCCCAGGAGGTGAGCCAGATGGCCATGCCGCTGCGCCAGTCCATCAGGGTCGGGACCTATCTTCTCGAACAGAAGCTCCGCAAGCGTGAGAAGTTCCCGCTGATCGTCGAGCTGGAACCGCTCTACGCCTGCAACCTCGCCTGTGAGGGGTGCGGAAAGATCCAGCACCCGGCCGGGGTGCTCAAGCAGCGCATGCCGGTCGCCCAGGCGGTCGGTGCCGTGCTGGAGTCCGGCGCCCCGATGGTGTCCATCGCGGGCGGCGAGCCCTTGATGCACCCGCAGATCGACGAGATCGTCCGGCAGCTGGTGGCGAGGCGGAAGTACGTATTCCTCTGCACCAACGCGATGCTGCTGCGCAAGAAGATCGAGAAGTTCACACCCTCCCCGTATTTCGCCTTCGCCGTGCACATCGACGGCCTGCGCGAGCGCCACGACGAGTCCGTGGCGAAGGAAGGCGTCTTCGACGAGGCGGTCGCGGCCATCAAGGAGGCGAAGAGGCGCGGATTCCGGGTGACCACCAACTCCACCTTCTTCAACACCGACACCCCGCAGACGATCATCGAGGTGCTCAACTACCTCAATGACGACCTCCAGGTGGACGAGATGATGATCTCTCCCGCCTACGCCTACGAAAAGGCTCCGGACCAGGAGCACTTCCTGGGCGTCGATCAGACGCGGGAACTCTTCAGGAAGGCCTTCGCGGGCGGCAACCGGCGGCGCTGGCGGCTCAATCACTCTCCTCTCTTCCTGGACTTCCTGGAAGGAAAGGCCGATTTCCCCTGCACGGCCTGGGCCATTCCGAATTACTCCCTCTTCGGCTGGCAGCGCCCCTGCTACCTGATGAGCGACGGGTACGTGCCGACGTACAGGGAGCTCATCAACGACACCGACTGGAGCAAGTACGGCCGCGGGAAGGACCCGCGCTGCGCGAACTGCATGGCGCACTGCGGCTACGAGCCCACCGCCGTCCTCGCCACCATGGGCTCCCTCAAGGAGTCCCTGCGGGCGGCCCGGGAGACGATCGGCGGCAACCGGGACAAGTCGGCATGACCCAGGCGGAGCAGGGCTCGGTGGAACGGGGTCCGGCAGAACAGCGGGAGCGCCCAGGGAATTTCGACCTCGGCGCCCTGCTGGCCGCGCGCGGGGCGGAGCGCTACGAGCTGCACGCGCGGCACCTCAACCACCAACTGCCGCGCATGCTGCACACCATCGGCTTCGACAAGGTCTACGAGCGGGCCGAGGGCGCCCACTTCTGGGACGCCGAGGGCAACGACTACCTCGACATGCTCGCCGGGTTCGGGGTCATGGGCCTGGGCCGGCACCACCCGGTCGTCCGCCGGGCCCTGCACGACGTCCTGGACGCCCAGCTCGCCGACCTGACCCGCTTCGACTGCCAGCCGCTGCCCGGGCTGCTGGCCGAGAAGCTGCTCTCCTACAGCCCGCACCTGGACCGGGTCTTCTTCGGCAACAGCGGCACCGAGGCGGTCGAGACGGCCCTGAAGTTCGCCCGGTACGCCACCGGGCGGCCCAGGGTCCTCTACTGCGACCACGCCTTCCACGGGCTCACCGCCGGCTCGCTCTCGGTGAACGGGGAGGGAGGCTTCCGCGAAGGCTTCGCGCCGCTGCTCCCCGACACGCGGATCTCCCTGGGCGACCTGGCCGCCCTGGAACGGGAACTGAAGCGCGGGGACGTGGCGGCCCTGGTCGTCGAACCGATCCAGGGCAAGGGGGTGCTCGCCGCCCCGCCCGGATTCCTGCTCGCCGCGCAGGAGGCGCTGCACCGGCACAAGGCGCTGCTGATCGTGGACGAGGTGCAGACCGGCCTCGGACGGACCGGTGACTTCTACGCGTACCAGCACGAGCCGGGTGTGGAGCCGGACCTGGTGTGCGTGGCCAAGGCGCTGTCGGGGGGCTACGTGCCGGTCGGGGCGACCCTGGGCAAGGACTGGATCTTCAAGAAGGTCTACTCGTCGATGGACCGCGTGCTCGTGCACTCCGCGAGCTTCGGATCCAACGCGCAGGCGATGGCGGCCGGGCTGGCGGTGCTGTCGGTCATGGACGACGAGGGGCTCGTGGCCCGGGCCCGCGCGATGGGCGACCTGCTGCGCGGGCGCCTCGCGGCCCTGGTGGACGAGTACGAGCTGCTGCACGAGGTGCGTGGACGCGGCCTGATGATCGGCATCGAATTCGGCCGGCCCTCCTCGCTGGGGCTGCGCAGCCGGTGGACCGTGCTGCAGGCGGCCCGCAAGGGACTCTTCGCGCAGATGGTCGTGGTGCCGCTGCTCCAGAAGCACCGGATCCTCACCCAGGTCTCCGGGGACCACCTGGAAGTGATCAAGCTGATTCCGCCGCTGGTCGTGGACGAGACGGACGTGGACCGGTTCGTCGGCGCCTTCCGCGAGGTCATGGACGAGGCGCACGGCGGGTCCGGGCTCATGTGGGACTTCGGCAGGACGCTGGTGAAGCAGGCCGTCGCCCAGCGCTGACGGCCCGCTCCGGGCGGACTACGCGAGGAGCCGGTCCCGCAGCCGGTCGAGGGTCTCGGGCTTCAGCCCGAGGCCCTCCGCCAGGTAGCGGTCCACGCCGCCCCAGAAGCCGTCGATGGTGTCGAAGGCGGCGAGCAGGTACTCGGCGCGGGCGTCGAAGAGCGGCGCGAGCAGCTCCATCACCTCGGGGGAGCGGGCCTCGGCCGACTCGCCGCTGCGGCGGACGCGGTAGCGGCGGTGCGGGGCGTTCGACTCCAGGTAGTCCGCCACGATCGCCTCGCGCTCGACGCCCAGCGCGAGCAGGGTGACGGCGATCGACAGGCCGGCCCGGTCCTTGCCGGCCGCGCAGTGCATGAGGGCGGGGACGCTGTCCTGCGCCAGGGCGTGCACGACCCGGCTGTGCTCGGCGGTGCGGTGTTCGATGATCCCGCGGTAGGAGTTCGCCATCCGGGCCGCGGCCTTGCCGTCGCCGAGGATCGAGCGGAGCCGGCCGAGGTCGCCGTCGCGGACGAGTCTCCAGAACTCGCGGCCGTCGGCCGGGTCCGAGAGCGGGATGTTGACGTTCCGGACGCCCGGCAGCTCGACGTCCGGCCCCTCCAGCGCGTGGTCGGCGCCGTTGCGGAAGTCGAAGATCGTGTGGAGGCCGAGCGAACCGAGGAACTCTGCATCGGTTTCGGTGGCATGTGCGAGATGTCCGCTTCGGAAGAGTCGTCCCGTCATGACCCTTCGTCCATCAGAAGTCGGCAATCCGCCGACATCGCGGAAATTGCGCACTCCGGTCAGCTCCGGCTCCTGTATCTGCTGGGTCACGGGAACTCCTCCGCTTCGTGATGAGACTTCTGTCCGAATTGAGCTACTTGACGCCAACTTGCCATATCCGGAGGCGAGATCGGGCACGTCCCCGTGAGCCAGATCATACGGTGACCGTGAGTGCCTGATCGCGAAAGCCGAAAGGCCCGGCCGGCGGGGCCGTTGACGGTGGGGAATGGACGCAGGGTGACGGGAATTCCGTCGATCCCTCATCCCTGTTATCGCGTCAGGGAATTCATGGCTTGTTACCCGTGGTCTCCAGGGATTACCTTCGCGATCGATCCGGGTGGATCGCCGAATCCTGCCGCCGCCCGGAAACCGCACTCGACTATTTCGCGCGGCAGGAGCGGGGGAACCAGGTAAGCCGCTGTCCCGGAGATCTTTTCGACGGGATCGCTCGGGGTGAAGTCGTACATGTCTCGTACATGTGCGGCCGGACATCTCCAGTCCGAACCCGACAGCTCACCTCGCAGGCGCCGGAGAGGAATTCGCCATGCCTGCAAAGGGTAAGCACCGCCGTCCCAAGTCCCTTTCCCTTTCTCGCGGTATCGCCTTCGCCGGCACCGGTGGCGCGGCCCTCGCACTGCCGCTGATGGGCGCTGCCGGTGCCCAGGCGGCCGGCGCCCCGACCACCGCGACCGCGGTGGCCCCCGCGGTGGCCCCCCAGGTTCCGGCCGCGCTGAAGGCGGCGCCCGTCGCCGCCGTCCAGGCCGCGCCGACCGTCTACACGGTCGTTCCGGGCGACTGCCTCTCCAAGATCGCCGAGGAGCGCAACCTGTCCGGTGGCTGGGAGGACCTGTACGCCGACAACCGCGAGGCGGTCGGCACCGACCCGTCGCTGATCCACCCGGGTCTGAAGCTCACCCTCGGCGGCCGTGGCGAGGCGGCTCCGACCGATGCCGTCCGCGAGGCCGCCCCGAAGCGGGCCCCGAAGGCCGCGGTGGAGCAGGCGCCGGAGCAGGCCCCGGAGCAGGCGCCGGAGACCGCCCCGGAGGCCGCCCCGGAGGCCGCCCCGGCGCAGCAGGAGTCCGCCCCCGAGGCGCCTGCCGAGCAGCAGTCGGCCTCCGGCTTCGTGGCCCCCCTCGGCGGCGGCATCTCCACGAACTACAAGGTCGCGGGCAGCATGTGGTCCTCCGGCTACCACACCGGCGTCGACTTCATCGCGAGCTCCGGCACCACCGTCAAGGCCGTCGGTGCGGGCACCGTCGTCTCCGCCGGATGGGCCGGCTCGTACGGCAACGAGGTCGTCATCCGGCACGAGGACGGCAAGTACTCCCAGTACGCCCACCTGTCCTCGCTGTCGGTCTCGTCCGGTCAGAGCGTCACCGCCGGCCAGAGCATCGGCCTCTCCGGCTCCACCGGCAACTCGACCGGCCCGCACCTCCACTTCGAGATCCGCACGGGCCAGTCGTACGGCTCGGACATCGACCCGCTGAGCTACCTCCGCTCGAAGGGCGTGACCATCTGACGGCACCCGCCGGCGGAGCACGAACACGCGTGAGGCCGGGGCCCGAGGGGGGTCCCGGCCTCACGTGTACATATTCCTTATCCCCCGGGTGGTATAGATCACGGCCCGTCAACCCCTCATTACGTTGGCGTAGGTTGGTTACGGGAGTGAAGGATGTCTCCCGTGGCAGCGACGACGACGAAACTCAAGACCATCGGCTCGTACGCGGCGATCGGGGACAGCTTCACCGAGGGCGTGGGGGACCCGGGACCCGGGGATTCATTTCTCGGCTGGGCGGACCGGCTCGCCGTACTCCTGGCCGACCAGCGCGAAGAGCACGACTTCCGGTATGCGAATCTCGCGGTACGCGGGAAGCTCCTCGACCAGATCGTGGCCGACCAGCTCCCGAGGGCGAAGGCGCTCTCGCCGGACCTGGTCACCTTCTGCGCGGGCGGCAACGACATCATCCGGCCCGGCAGCGACCCGGACGACGTGGCGGAACGGTTCGAGGCGGCCGTGGCCGACCTCGCCGGAGCCGTCGGCCAGGTGATGATCACCACCGGCTTCGACACCCGCGGGGTGCCGGTGCTCAAGCACCTCCGGGGCAAGGTGGCGACGTACAGCGCGCACGTCCGCGCCATCGCCGACCGCTACGACTGCCCGGTGCTCGACCTCTGGTCGCTGAAGTCCGTACAGGACCGGCGGGCCTGGGACACCGACCGGCTGCACCTCTCACCCGAGGGGCACACACGGGTCGCGCTGCGCGCCGGGCAGGTGCTCGGCCTGGACGTGCCGACCGACCCCGACCAGCCGTGGCCGCCGCAGCGGCCGCGCGGCTCGGTGGACGTGACCCGGGACAACATCCAGTGGGCGCGCGACCACCTCGTGCCGTGGATCGGCCGACGGCTGCGCGGGGAGTCCTCCGGGGACCACGTCGAGGCGAAGCGGCCGGACCTGCTGCCGCTGTAGCCGTCGGCGACGGGCGCCACGAGGCCGGTCTCCGGGGCGGTCGAGGGCCGGTCGGGGGCCGGTCGCCGGGGCAGACGGGGGCCGGTCGGGGGGCCGGTGGCCGGGGCGGTCACAGGGCCGGTGGCGGGGCGCGGAGTGGTCACGCGGGCCGGTGCCGGGAGGCCGCGGGCGGGGTGCCGGGGACGCCGGAGCGGACGGGGGCCGCAACCGGAATCCTTCGGGGCCGGTGTGCGTTGGGATGGTCGTAGAGAGACGACCATCCTGACCCGATCCTCCCTGGAGGCGCTTTGACCGGCTCCCGTCCCCTGCGTCCCCGGCTGCGCGCCCTGCGGCCCGAAGCCTTCGGCGCGGACCCGTCCGGCGCCCGGCTCGAGCGGATCCGCCGCTCGCCGAACTTCGCCGACGGCGTCTTCCAGAATCCGGTGGGGGCCCGGAACAGGCCCTCGGGGTCGATGACGGAGTTCGCCAAGATCTACTTCCACAGAGAACAGCGGGCGCGGCGCGGTCCCGCGGCGCCGATCCCCGTGTACCCGACCACTCTCGCGGAGCTGTCGAAGCCGCCCGTGAGCGGGTTGCGGCTGACCTGGATGGGCCACTCCAGCGTGCTCGCGGAGATCGACGGGCGCCGGGTGCTGTTCGACCCGGTGTGGGGCGAGCGGTGCTCGCCCTTCCCTTTCGCCGGCCCCAAGCGGCTGCACCCCGTACCGGTCCCGCTGGCCTCCCTGGGCACGGTCGACGTCGTGGTCATCTCGCACGACCACTACGACCACCTCGACCTGCCCACGATCAAGGCCCTGGCCGGCACGGACACGGTCTTCGCCGTCCCGCTGGGCGTCGGCGCGCACCTGGAGCGCTGGGGCGTGTCGGCCGACCGGCTGCGCGAGCTGGACTGGAACGAGAGCACCAAGATCGCCGGGCTCTCCCTCACGGCGACCCCCGCCCGGCACTTCTGCGGACGCGGCCTGCGCAACCAGCAGCACACCCTGTGGGCCTCCTGGGTCGTGGCGGGCGACGAGCACCGGATCTACCACAGCGGGGACACCGGCTACTTCCCGGGCTTCGAGGAGATCGGCGCCGAACACGGGCCCTTCGACGCCACGATGATCCAGATCGGGGCCTACTCGGAGTACTGGCCCGACATCCACATGACCCCCGAGGAGGGCATGCGCGCCCACCTCGACCTGCAGGGCGGCATCCCGCACGGCACGATGCTGCCGATCCACTGGGGCACCTTCAACCTGGCCCTGCACCCGTGGGACGAACCGGGCGAGGGCACCCTGACGGCGGCCCAGGGAGCCGGGGCCGCCGTCGCGCTGCCGATCCCGGGTCAGCCGTTCGAGCCCGGCGCCGCCGACGCCCCGCGCGCGCCGTGGTGGCGCCCGTTCGTAGTGGGGGGCACGCCCGCGGCCCCCGTGGAATCCAGGGCCGCGCTTCCCGGCCGGGCACCGGTGGTCATCCGTGAGGAGCCCGAGGCCGTCGGTTCGTAGCGGCCGGCCGCCGGACGGGCCCGCCGCGGGGGCGCGGCGGGTCCGTGCCCGCAGCGCCCCAGGCGGCCCGACCGGCGCATTCGGGCGGCTGTACGAGCGCTCCACCGGGAGCGGGAAGCACCCCCGCAAAGTTCGCCAACTGGCAGTCCGTGGCGGGACGGTGGGGTCTAGCGTGGGTATTCGGTGATCAACACCGGGCCCCGGGAACGCTGGGGGCCGGGCCCCACGTACCGAGGACGCCGATGTCCGGACCCCGCGCCGCCCGCCACGCCCCGTCGAGACACGCCGTCACCGGTCCGGGCCGGCAGATACGCCCTCAGCTGGTACGGGCCGCCGTACTGCCCACGCTCGCCGCCGGGCTCAGCGGCGCGGCCGCGGTGATCTTCACGCTGCAGCTCGGCGGGGGAGCCGGTGACCGCGACGCCCGGCTGTGGCCCGTGCTCACCGGCTGCGTCCTGCTCGTGGTCGGCGCCCTCGCCGCGGCCCTGCTGGGAGCCCAGCGCGGCGCCAAGGCCGTACGGGACCGGTGCGAGGCGCTGCGCCGCTCCAGCGTGCGCGGCCGCCAGGAGTTGGGCACGGCCGCCGACCGGCTCGAACGGGGTGAGAGCCCGCCGCGCCCCGTGCGGGGCGGTCCGACGGCGCCGCAGGTCGGCGCGGACCCGGCGGGCGTGGACGAGTTCTGGCTGCTCTCCCAGGAGCTGCGCGGCGCCCGTGAACAGGCGCACGCGACCCTCGTACGGCTGGCCCGACCGGTCGCCCCGTCCGACAGCGAGCGCATGGTCGAGGTCTTCGTCAACCTCGCGCGCCGGCTGCAGTCCCTCGTCCACCGGGAGATCTCGCTCCTGGACGACCTGGAGGACACGGTCGAGGACCCGGACCTGCTCAGGGAGCTCTTCCACGTCGACCACCTCGCCACCCGCATCCGCCGCCACGCCGAGAACCTCGCCGTGCTGGGCGGCGCCGCCTCCCGGCGCCAGTGGACCCGCCCCATCGACCTGAGCGAGGTGCTCCGCTCCTCGGTCGCGGAGGTGGAGCAGTACACCCGGGTCAAGGTCGTGCCCCCGGCCGGAGGCAGCGTCCGCGGTCACGCCGTCGCGGACGTCGTGCACCTGCTGGCCGAACTCGTCGAGAACGCCACGGTGTTCTCCGCCCCCGACACCGATGTGGTGCTGCGTGCCGAGCGGGTCACCGCCGGGATCGCGATCGAGGTGGAGGACCGGGGGCTGGGCATGCCGCCCGGGGAACAGCACCGGATGAACGCGCTGCTCGGCGACCCCGACCAGATCAGCGTCCGGCACCTGCTGGCGGACGGGCGGATCGGCCTGTTCGTCGTCTCGGCGCTGGCGCGCCGGCACGGGATCGCCGTCGAGCTCAAGTCCAACATCTACGGCGGCGTGCTCGCCGTACTGGTGCTTCCGCAGGAGCTGCTGGGCGCGCATGCTCCCAGCGCGACCGACGCGGCGGGGGGTTCGCGGGCCACGTCGTGGGGGACGGGGGAGGGCGCGGCGATGCCGCCGCTGGAGCCGGTCCGCATGCGCGGGCCCGTACCGGAGCCCTGGCCCAGGGTCCCCGCACCCGGAGGCCCGGCCCGCGCCGCCGGGCCCGTACCCCCGCCGGGGGCCGCCGGCCGAGCCGGAGCCACGGCGTCGGCCGACGACCTGCAGGAGCCGGCGCCGGCCCGCCGCGCCCCGGCCCCGCCGCCCCGCGCCACGGCCCCACCGCCCCGCGCCCCGGCCGCTCCCCTGACCGAGTTCTGGGCCGAACCTCTGCCGGTCCCCCCGCCCGCCCGCCGGTCCGCGCCCTCGCCCCATCCCCCCGCGGAACGCCGGGCAGGTCCGCTGCCGGGCGCCATGCCCCCCTCGGGGCCTGGGGCCGGAGCTGGGACAACGGTCCCGCAAGCCGGAGCGACGGCCCCGGCCGGGCCAGTGGCCGACCCTCGGGTCGAGCGTGCGGTCTCGGATCCGCCACTGGACGGGCACGGGACGGTCCCCGCCCCCCGGGCCGCCGGGACGGCCCCCGCCGGGCCCGCTGCCGATCCTCGGATGGAACCCACGCCGTGGGGCGGAGGGGGGCCGCCGGTACCCGGGGCGCGGGACTCGGGTGAACGCCCGCCCCTGCCCCGGCGCCGGGCACAACAGCACGTCGCGCCCCAGCTGCGCGAGGCACCCGCCCCGCGGCGGGCCGCGGAGTCCGATCAACCCGTGCACGATCCGGGGCTGATGGCGGCTTTCCAACGGGGCTTCGGCCTCGCCCAGTCGGAGAACCGGTCATGACCCCGACCCCTCACCTCAGCAAGGAGCGCACCCCCATGGGCCTCGAAGTGGCGACGAAGACCGGCGGCCGGCTCTCGGACCTCGACTGGCTGCTCGGCGGCCTGGTGCAGCGCGTGCCGTACACGCGCAGCGCCGTACTGCTCACCGCCGACGGGCTCGTGACCTGCGTGCACGGCCTGGACGCCGACAGCGCCGACCACCTGGCGGCGCTCGCGTCCGGCCTGTACTCGCTGGGCCGCAGCGCCGGCTCCCGCTTCGGGGACGGCGCGGAGGTGCGGCAGGTCGTGGTCGAGCTCGACACCGCGCTCGTCTTCGTCTGCGCGGCCGGATCCGGCACCTGCCTGGCCGTCCTCGCCGACCAGGAGGCCGACGCCGGGGTACTCGGCTACGAGATGGCGATGCTGGTCAAGAGCGTCCGGCCGTATCTGGCGGCCACGCCGCGGCGGCCCGTCGCCGCCCCGGAGCGATGAGGGCCTGCGGATCGGGGGAGTACGCGAAGGGGCGGGACACACCGTGGCTCGACGACTCGGCGGGCCGCGTGATGCGCCCGTACACGGCCAGCGGCGGGCGGACCAGGCCGGGCTTCGCGCTCGACCTGCTCTCGCTGGTGACCGCGACCGGCGTACGGCCGCGCGTCCCGCTGGGCGCGGAGCACACGCACGCCCTGCGGCTGTGCGCGGGCGCCGGCGCGGTCACGGTCGCCGAGGTGGCCGGGCAGCTGCGGCTGCCGGCCGTGGTGGTGAAGGTGATCCTGTCGGATCTGATGGAACACGGGGCCGTGACGGCGCAGTCGCCGCGGTTCCCGGGCGGCGGCTCGTTCGCCGCCGACGACCGCTCCCTGCTTCTGGCGGTGCTCGATGGCCTACGCACCCGGCTGTGACGCCCCCGCGACGCTGAAGATCCTGGTCGCGGGCGGTTTCGGGGCGGGCAAGACCACCTTCGTGAGCGCGGTGAGCGAGATCGAGCCGCTGAGCACGGAGGAACTCCTCAGCGACGTCAGCGCGGCCGCCGACCCGCTGAACGGTGTCGAGGCGAAGTCCACGACGACCGTGGCGCTGGACTTCGGCCGGATCACCCTGGACGAGCGCCACGTGCTCTACCTCTTCGGCACGCCGGGACAGCACCGCTTCTGGTTCCTGTGGGAGGAGCTGTGCGCGGGCGCGCTCGGGGCGGTGGTCCTCGCCGACACCCGCCGCCTCGCCGACTGCTTCCCCGCTGTGGACTTCTTCGAGCGGCGCGGGATCGGCTTCATCGTCGCCGTCAACGAGTTCGACGACGGTCACCGCTACGGGCCCGACGAGGTCCGCGAGGCGGTGGGGCTCGGGCCGGAGGTGCCCGTCGTACGGTGCGACGCGCGCCTGACGAGCTCCGGGACGGGGGCGCTGGCCACCCTCGTCCGTCATCTGTTGTGCATGTCCACAGCCAGTTCTTCGTCTTCGGAGTCGGGGGAACCGTCATGACGTACTACGAATCGACCGGACACCTGCTGCTCACGCCGGTGGACCGGGAGGCGCCCGCACGCGCCGTCCGGCTGCGCGAGCTGGGCCTGGGGGATCGCACCGACGCCGAACTGGACGCCTTCGCGCGGCGCGTGGCCGACGCGCTCGGCGCCCCGTACGCGGGGGTCAACTTCATCGGCGAGGAACGGCAGTTCTTCGCCGGGCTGCACCACGCGGCCGCAGCCCCGCCGAGCCGCTACCCGGCGCGGGTCCTGCCCCGCGACCACGGCTACTGCCCACACGTGGTGGTGCGCCGGCGGGGGCTCGTGCTGGAGGACGTACGGGACTTCGCGCGCTTCGCGGGCAACGCGGTGGTGGACGAGAGCGGGGTGCGCTCGTACGTGGGCGCCCCGCTGACGGACCGGCGCGGGATCGTCCTGGGCACGGTGTGCGCGGTGGACGTGGCGCCGCGGCGGTGGGGGATGGAGGGACTCGCCACCGTCAAGGAGCTGGCGGCGGAGCTGATGGCGCTGCTGCACGAGCGGGAGGACCGAAGGCACGCCCGGGGGCAGGGGCAGGGGCAGGGGCAGGGCCCGGAGAACCAGGCGGAGGGCTGGGGGCAGGTAGGTGAGGCCCCTGGGGAGGGAGGGGAGCCGGACCCCGCGCAGGTCTACAGGCAGACCCGGCGCGGGTGAGCCCGCTTGTCGGTGGCGGGGGCTACGGTCGTCCGACGAGGGTTCACCGGTGGCTGGAGAGGAGTCTCGGGGATGGCCGTGACCGCGCAGGACGTCCGCCTGATCGCGCTGTCGCTCCCGGACAGCAGTGAGAAGCCCGCCTGGGGCATGCCGACCTTCCGGGTGGGCGGGAAGATCTTCGTGGCGCTCGCCGGCGATGACACCTCGATCGGGGTGAAGTGCCCCAAGGAGGACCGGGCCGAGCTGATCGCGGCGGAGCCGGAGAAGTTCTTCATGCGGGCCGGCCACGACGACAACTACGCGTGGATCCGAGTCCGCCTGGCCGCCGTGCAGGACGAGGGCGAGCTGCGCTCCATCCTGACCGACTCCTGGCTCCAGGCGGCCCCGAAACGCCTGATCGCGGCCTATCCGGAGCTCTCCGGCGAGGCGCGCTGAGGCAACGGCGCCGACCCGGGGGCCGGCGCGTGCCGGAGGCCGTCACGCGGATGCGCACGCGGGCCGCGCCCGCCGTGCCTCCGGCGCCGGTGGGCGTGGTCGCCGGGTTCTAGCGGAAGCGGTGGCGGAAAGGTGCGCGCGACCACACCGTGAAATGCGGTATCGTTCTCCTGCGCGTTCAACCAGGGGAAACCCCAGGTCAGCGGGCATCGGGACGTGGCGCAGCTTGGTAGCGCACTTGACTGGGGGTCAAGGGGTCGCAGGTTCAAATCCTGTCGTCCCGACTGGAGCCTTAGGCTCGTAGTCGCAGATCAGGGGCCGTTTCGGAGCAATCCGAAACGGCCCCTGATCGTTTTCCGGGACGGGGTCAGCGGGCTTTTTCGTAGGCGGGCCACTCCCCGGGAGCCTGCGCCGCGGGGGCCGGCAGCCGGGCCAGGTTGGCGCTGATCATCGCCGCCGCGCGGCGCACGGCATCGCCCAGCGGGGTGATCTGCTTCCCGTCCAGGGCGGTCGCGGCGACGGCGGCCACCACCTGACCGGAGGCGGAGAGCACCGGAGCGGCCACGCACGAGAGCGTGCTCACGCACTGGCCGTACTCGAAGGCGAGGCCCTGCTCCCGGGCCCGCGCGACCTCACGCGCCCATGCGGCCTTCGTCCGCCCCCCGGGCAGGTCCGCGACCGGGTGCGAGGCCGCGAGGACCAGCTCCGCCGCACTGCCGGGCGGCAGGACGACGCCGGAGCGCAGCGGGAAGACGTCGTCCACCTCGCCGCGCATGCCCCCGACGACGATCGTGTGCCCCGCCTCGGGCACCGACACGCTGAGGCTCAGGCGGCCGCTCGCGGATGCCAGTTCCCGCAGGGGCCGGGCCGAGGCCGCGCGCAGGGCGCGTGCGGGGTGCCAGGCCTGTCCCAGGCGGAAGGTCCTCGGCCCGAGGCGGTAGCGGCCCGAACGGCTCTGCACCGCGCCGAGTGCGACCAGCTGCCCGAGCAGCCGGTGGGCGGTGGCCTTCGGCAGTTCGGCGTCGGTCGCCAGGCGGGTCAGCCCGACCTCGTCGCCGTGCGCGAGCGCTTCCATCAGCGCGAACGCGCCTTCCAGTACGCCCCGCCCCTCTGTGCCGGATCTGGCCATGAGCGGTTCCCCCTCTCACGCCTGGCCCCATCGGTCGGATGGTTCCAGAAGTCCCCGTTCGTACCGGCTCATCGGGGAGAACGGTGTTGCCGTCCCCCGCTCACCGGTCCGTTGAATGGACCCGATCATTGCCCGTGGGACGCAATCGCGCCACTGTGTTGACGCCCAAGTGGCGGAACGTCACGGCGACTTGAGGGAACCGGAGCGTCCGCCCGCCGGAACGAAACAAGGAGGATCCGATGAGCGCGATCAAGACGAGCGCCAAGCAGTTCAAGTACGTCATGGGCGCCATGACGGCGGTCTTCTTCGCCACCTGCTCCGCCAGCTGACGCAGAAGTCCCGGGTGGGGGCGGTACGCCGCCCCCACCCCCCAGCCACGTCCCAGGGAGGCATGACAGTGCTGGAGACCGGTGTCCGGCAGGTACGGGTGGCGATGTCCATGGTGTTCGGCCGGCGGCTGAACGTACGCGCCGTGGAGCGGCTGGTCGCCGACGCCCTCCTCACGCTGGAGGAGTTCGGCTCGCTCGGCGACGACGTCGACGAACTGGCCGACGGACCGTTCGCCGACCCGGACGAGCGCCGCGACCTGCAGAACCGGGCGCTCCAGCGGACCGTGCGCCGGCTCGCCAAGCGCTCCCCGTTCTACCGGGAGCGGCTCGCCGGCCTGGACCTCGACGGGCTGACCGCCGAGACGCTCACCCGGATCCCGGTGACCCGCAAAGCCGACCTGATCGAACGCCCCGCGGACTTCCTGTGCAGTGCCCCGTATCTGTCGACGCAGACGACCGGCACCACCGGCCGCCCCGTACAGATCTGGCTCTCCCGCTACGAGATGGAACTCTGGCCCGCGCTGATCTCGCTGTCCATGGTGCTGCGCGGCGACCTCGGCCCCGGAGACCGGATGCAGATCAACCTCAGCTCCCGGGCGACGGCAGCCGTGCAGGAGGACGTCGAGGTATGCCGGCTCGCCAACGCCTCGTGCCACGTCGTCGGACAGATCCCGGCGGACGAGTCCGTCGAGCACCTGCTGGGCCGGGGCGGGGACCGGCCCACCGTGCTCACCGGCAATCCCAGCTACCTGGGCCGGATGGTGACCGCCGCGCGGCAATGCGGCTACGGGCCGGACGACTTCGGACTCCGGGCGGTCTATGCCGGCGGGGAGATGCTGTCGCGGACCCTGGCGCAGGCCCTGCGCGAGACGTTCGGGGCCCGGGAGGTCGGCGACACCTTCGGCATGACCGAGCTGCTGCCGGTCGGCGGCCGCACCTGTAGCCGGCGCCACCTGCACATCGACCCCAACATGGGGTACACCGAGGTGCTGGACCTGGAGACGGGCGAGCCCGCCGGACCCGGCCGGCTCGGCGAGCTGACGGTCACCCCGTACTACCCGTACCGCGAGTGCATGCCGGTCCTCCGCTACAACACCGGTGACGTGGTCCGCACCCTGGACGGCGAGCCGGAGTGCGAACTGGCCGCGGTGCCCGCGGTCTCCCAGATCCTCGGCAAGGCGGGCACGCTGTTCCGCACCGCCGGCGCCGTGGTGACCCCGCGCGACATCCTGGAGGCGCTGGACGGCACCCCCGGCCTGCCGTGGCCGCTGCGCCACCGGGCCGGCGTCGGGGACGACGGCCGGCTCCACGTGGAGGTCGCCTCCGGGGACGTCACCGTGGCGGAGGTGACCGAGCGGCTGCGGGCCCGGGACATCGAGGCGCGTGTCACGGTCCTGCCGGTGAGTGACGAGGAGGCCGCCCGTCGTTTCCCCCTCCGCTGCGACCTGTTGGAGCACACCTTCACCCGGAGCCACGCATGACGGTCTTCTTCCAGCTCGCGGTCACCACCGCCCTGGCGCTCGCCGTGTGCGCCGGCTCGATCGCCTACTTCCGCGCCGTACGCACGCCGAGGCCGCCCGTCGGCGTCTTCAACGGCAGCGACATCTTCGTGATGATGGGCTTCGTCCTGGCGCTGCCGTACATCTACCTCACCCTGCCCGGCGCGGTCCTCCCGGTCGTGCTCGCCCTCGTCTTCGCAGGGGGACTCTCCGTCGGCTACCAGCCGTTGATCGGCGGCGGCCGGCTGCGCTGGGCGCTGATCGCCGCGCTGCTCGGATGCGTCCTCGTCTTCCATCTGGCCTTCGGCGAGACCGCGCCCCCGTACTGGGTGGCGAACAGCTGCGTCGTCGGCCTGATCGTCGTCTCCGCCACGAACCTCAACGTGCAGGGCGGCATGCGGCAGAAGAACGTCGCGTGGTTCCTCCTCGCCCTCACCGCGTACGACGCATTCTTCGCCTGGGTCGTCCCGCTGACCGGGGAACTGTCCGACGCCGTCCAGGGCTATCCGTACGCCCCCGCCGCCGGCCTGCGCATCGGGGAGGACCTGGGCGCCGTCGTCGGCATGGGCGACCTGCTGGCGTACACGCTGTTCACCACCACCGCGTACAAGGCGTACGGGAGGTCGGGGCTGCGTACGGGAGCCGGGCTGGTCGTCCTCTTCGGCGCCGTGGCGCCCGTCGCCACCCTGCACATCGCCGCCGCGGTCACCGGCCACTCCCTCGCCCTCGTCCCCGCGCAGGTGTTCTTCGGCCCGGCGGCCTTCATCGGCTATCTGCACCTGCGCCGGCGCGGCCCCGAGCGGAGGATGGCCGAGGTGGCGTTCCGCGGGACGCGCGGGGAGGCGCCGCGGGTGGCCCCGGCGAGGGAGGCCGCCGGCTCGGTCGGCTGAGCGGGCCCCGCCCCGGCACCGCCCCTTCGCCACTCGCCGCTCGCCGCTCGCCCCTCGCCACTGGCCGGACCGGCCCGGCGGGCCGTCCACGAGCCGGGCCCGCCCGATGCGGCTAGCCTGGGCCTACGGGTGAACGCGCGCACGAACCGGAGCGGCGGAGCGTAGGCGCGGGGCTGGAGGGCCGGTGCCGTGACGCATGCCGACTGGCTTCTGGTCGCCGGTGAACGCGGCAACACCGCGACGCGCCTGGACCGGCGTCGCCCGGACGGAGAGGCCTGGTCCCGGGGGAATGACGCACGGCCCCTGGTCCACGGCGCCGCCTACTTCGCGGAACTCCTGGCGGGCATCAGCGCGCTGCGCGAGGGCGATCTGCTCTTGTTCACCGACTGGCGCGGCGACCCCGACGAGCGGCTCGACGGGTCCGGCACCGAGATCGGCGCGGTCCTGTGCCGGGCAGCCGAGCGCGGCGTCATCGTCAAAGGGCTGGTGTGGCGCTCCCACCTCGACAACTTTCAGTTCAGCGAAGAGGAGAACCGGCACCTCGGCGAGGAGATCGAAGAGGCCGGCGGCGAGTGCCTGCTCGACATGCGGGTACGGCCCGGCGGCTCACACCACCAGAAGATGGTGGTGCTGCGCCACCGAGGCCGCCCGGAGCTGGACGTCGCGTACGTCGGCGGGATCGACCTCTGCCGCAACCGCAACGACGACGCCACGCACCGCGGCGACCGCCAGTCGCTGCCCCTCGCCGACGCCTACGGGCCGCACCCGCCCTGGCACGACGTCCAGCTCGCCCTGCGCGGGCCGGCCGTCGGCGACGTCGAGGCCGTCTTCCGCGAACGGTGGCAGGACCCCTCGCCGCTCAGCCGCAGCCCGCTCAACCGCCTGCGGTCCCTGCTCCACCACGACGACACCCACGCGGACACGCTGCCGCCGCAGTCGGCCGATCCGGCCCCCTGCGGCACCCACACCGTCCAAGTGCTGCGGACCTATCCGAACCGCCTGCTGCGCGGCTACCCCTTCGCCCCCGACGGCGAGCGCAGCATCGCGCGGGGCTACCACAAGGCGCTGCGGCGGTCCCGGTCGCTGATCTACCTTGAGGACCAGTACCTGTGGTCGCCCCGGGTGGTGGACTGCTTCGCCGAGGCGCTGCGCAGGCATCCTCGGCTGCGGCTGATCAGTGTCATCCCCGCGGTCCCCGAGCAGGCCGGGTGGCTCACGCTGCCCATGAACCTGATCGGGCGGATCAAGGCCCTGGACGAGCTGCGCCGCGCCGGCGGCGACCGAGTGGCGACGTACGGCCTGGAGAACCATGCCGGCACCCCGGTCTACGTCCACGCCAAGGTGTGCGTGATCGACGACGTGTGGGCGTCCGTCGGCTCCGACAACATCAACCTCCGGTCGTGGACCCACGACTCCGAACTCAGCTGCGTCGTGTACGACGAGAGCCCGGACCCGCGGCCGCCGCGGGACCCGGGAGGCCTCGGCGACGGGGCGCGTGCCTTCGCCCGCGAACTGCGCCTGGGGCTGATGCGCGAGCACCTGGACGCGGGGGGCGAGCCGGGGGAGCCGGCATCGGACGGGCTGTGCGACCCGGTGACCGCGTTCGAGGCCTTCGCGCAGGCCGCGGCCGCCCTGGACGCCTGGCACGAGGACGGCCGCCGCGGTCCACGGCCGCCGGGGCGTCTGCGCCGCTACGTGCCGCCGGATCTGCCCACGCTGCAGCGGGTCCTCGCGGCTCCGCTGAACCACGTCCTGGTCGACCCGGACGGCCGCCCGATGGGGATGAGGCGCCGCAACACGTTCTGAGGCGAACCGCTGCGAAACAGGACACCCATACGCCGCAAAGCGCCCGTTCCCCGCTCTGCGGGGTACCGCTTGAGGGGCCAGAGTGGCGTCGGGTTAGCATATGAGCACCGCCTAGCTCGAAAGATAATCCTGTGACTGTCAATGAGGACTCGTTCACCAGCTGGAAGCACCGCGAGGAGATTGCGGAGTCGATGATCCCGATCATCGGGAAGCTGCACAGGGAGCGGGACGTCACGATCCTTCTCCACAGCCGCTCCCTGGTGAACAAGTCGGTGGTCAGCATCCTCAAGACCCACCGATTCGCCCGGCAGATCGACGGTGAGGAGCTCTCGGTCACCGAGACGCTGCCGTTCCTGCAGGCTCTGACCGCCCTCGATCTCGGCCCGTCCCAGATCGACATCGGCATGCTCGCCGCGACGTACAAGAACGACGACCGCGGCCTGTCGGTGGAGGAGTTCACCGCCGGAGCCGTCGCCGGCGCCATGGGTGACAACAAGATCGAGCGGCGCGAGGGGCGCGACGTCGTCCTCTACGGCTTCGGCCGCATCGGCCGCCTCGTCGCCCGCCTGCTGATCGAGAAGGCCGGCTCCGGCAACGGCCTGCGCCTGCGCGCCATCGTCGTCCGCGGCGGCGGAGAGCAGGACCTGGTCAAGCGCGCCTCCCTGCTGCGCCGCGACTCCATCCACGGCCAGTTCCAGGGCACCATCACCGTGGACGAGGCGACGAGCACGATCGTCGCCAACGGCAACAGCATCAAGGTGATCTACGCCAACGACCCCTCCGAGGTCGACTACACGGCGTACGGCATCAAGGACGCCATCCTCATCGACAACACGGGCAAGTGGCGCGACCGCGAGGGCCTGTCGAAGCACCTGCGCCCCGGCATCGACAAGGTCGTCCTGACCGCGCCGGGCAAGGGCGACGTCCCGAACATCGTCCACGGCGTCAACCACGACACGATCAAGCCGGACGAGCAGATCCTGTCCTGCGCGTCCTGCACCACCAACGCGATCGTCCCGCCCCTGAAGGCGATGGACGACGAGTACGGTGTGCTGCGCGGCCACGTGGAGACCGTCCACTCGTTCACGAACGACCAGAACCTGCTGGACAACTACCACAAGGCCGACCGTCGTGGCCGCTCCGCGCCGCTCAACATGGTCATCACCGAGACGGGTGCCGCCTCGGCCGTCGCCAAGGCGCTGCCCGAGCTCAAGGCGCCGATCACCGGCAGCTCGATCCGCGTTCCGGTTCCGGACGTCTCGATCGCGATCCTCAGCCTGCGGCTCGGCCGTGAGACCACCCGCGAAGAGGTCCTCGACTACCTGCGCGGCGTCTCGCTGAACTCGCCGCTCAAGCGCCAGATCGACTTCACCACGGCCCCCGACGCCGTCTCGATGGACTTCGTCGGCTCGCGCCACGCGTCGATCGTCGACGCCGGCGCCACCAAGGTCGACGGCGACAACGCGATCCTCTACCTCTGGTACGACAACGAGTTCGGCTACTCCTGCCAGGTCATCCGCGTCGTCCAGCACGTGTCCGGGGTGGAGTACCCGACCTACCCGGTCCCGGCGGTCTGATCTCGTCAGACGGTCCGGTCCGCTGTTCCGGCAGGCGGGGCGGCGGCGGGGTGGCAACCGATTCCGGAAGGGATCCCGCCGCCCCGCCGCCCCCCGCCTGTCGCGCGTCCGGCCTTCTCGGCGAACCGCCGGCCACGGCCGGGCCCGCCCTGTCGCCCTGATCTGCGATGCCCGCCGTAAGAGGGGCCGGCCGGGTACGGGCTCACGCGCCCGTGCGCACCGGCCGCCGCAGGAGGTAGGCGGCCGCGGTCGAGACCAGGACGGCCATGCAGGCGATGAACACCAGACCGGCACCCTCCAGGCCGATCGGGCCGACCAGCACGCCCACGCCGATCACCGGTACCGAGATGCCCGCGTACGCCACCACGAACAGCGTCGAGATCACCGCGGCGCGCCGGTCCACCGGAGAGGCCGCGGCCACCGCGGACAGCGCCCCGCGAAACGCCAGCCCCTGCCCGACTCCGCCGACGAGCGCGCTCGCCACCACCAGCGACAGCAGGTCCCACCACAGCGCGCCCGCCAGAAGTGCCAGCCCGGCGAGGAGGCCCGCGCAGCCCAGCGGCAGCGAGCGCCCGACCCCGACCCGGCCGACCGCCAGCTGCCCGGCGCACGAGGCGAAGAAGGCCAGCGCGACGACCAGCCCGCTCACGGCGCGGTTGTGCACGTCGAGGGACTGCGCGAGGAACGACGGACTGACCGACGTGAACACCCCGAACAGCGCGAATCCCACGAACGAGGCGATCGCCGCGGGCGCGAACACCGCCCGCACCTGCGGGGGCAGACCGGGCCGCTGCGGCCGTACGGAGCTCAGCGGCCGCCGCTCCCGTACGGTCTCGGGCAGACCCAGCAGGACGACGGCCGAAACGGCCACCAGCGCGAGGTGCACGGCGAAGGGCAGATACAGCGGCCAGACGGCGTACTGCGCGAGCACCCCGGCGAGCAGCGGACCGCAGCCCAGTCCGCCCATGTTGGCGGCCGTCGCCACGAACGTGGCCCGGGAGGCGCCGCCGCGCGGCGCAAGCTCCATCACGTAGGCGGTGGCCGCCCCGGTGAACAGCCCGGCGGAGAACCCCGAGAGCAGCCGGCCCGCGTACAGCCAGCCCACCCCGGTGGCGCACAGGAAGCAGACGGCGCTGGCCGCCGCGCAGGCCAGGCCCACCAGCAGCACCGGCCGCCGGCCCACGACGTCCGAGGCGTTGCCCGCCAGCAGCAGTACGCCGATCACCCCGAAGGCGTACACGGCGTACACGACCGTCACCACCAGCTCGGAGAACCCGAACTTCTCCTGGTAGAGCCCGTAGAGGGGGGTGGGCAGCGTGGTGCCGGCCATGCACACGGCGAACACCGCCCCGCTGAGCAGGCACTCGCGCCAACCTCGACGATCACCGTCCATGCCGCCGACGGTAACCCCGCCGCGCGGGCCCGGCGCGCCGGGGCGGGGCCGCCCGTCAGGGGCGGCCCGCGTGCAGTTCCAGAGGGCCGGTGCCCGTGGCGCGGGCGGTGAGGCACGCGGTGATCTGGCGGCGCAGGGCGGGTTTGACCAGGGCGGGGAGCTCCGCCGGGGTGACGGTGCGCCACTCGGTGAGCTCGGTCGGGTTCAACCGGATCCGGGCGAGGGCGGGCGCGTCGAGGACGCCTCCGTCGTACAGGAAGCGGATGCGGGCCGGACGGCCGGGCTTGTGGGACCAGTTCACCGCGAGCAGGCGGCCCGGGGCGAGGTCGAGGCCGAGTTCCTCGTGGACCTCCCGCCGGGCGGCGGCGCGCGGCGTCTCCCCGAGGTCGCTGTCGATGCCGCCGCCGGGCAGATGCCAGCGGTCGGCCCTGCCGTACGCGGGCCTGACCAGCAGGACCCGGCCGTCGGCGGCGGTGAACAGCACGCTCGCCGCGGTCAGGGCCTTGGGGCGGTTGGCCCGGTGGCTGGCGGCATCGAGGGCGCCCTCGTGTTCCAGGGCGGCGCGCCGGGCCGGGTCCAGGCCGGCCGGGGAGCCCGGCTGGGGCACTCCGTCGACGAGATGGGCGAAGGAGCCGGTGTGCACGGCGGCCAGGGCGGCGCGCAGCCGGGGCGCAAGACGGGCGGGCAGGACCGCGTCGGCCTCGTCCGGCCGGAGCCAGCACGCCTCGGTGATCTCGCCGTCGGGGAAGGAGATCGCCCCGGCCTCCTCCGGCGAGAGCGGGCCGACGAGGTGGACGTGCACGATCAGGGAGCGGCCGAGCGCGCCCGGCGGCCGGGAGTCCACCGCCAGCAGCCGGCCGACCGGCACGCCGAGGCCGAGCTCCTCCCGCAGCTCGCGGGCCAGGCCTTCCTCCGGGGTCTCGGTGTCCTCGACCGTGCCGCCCGGCAGCTCCAGGTCCTCCTTGTACGAGGTGGTCAGTACGAGGACCCGCCCCCGCGCGTCCAGGACGATCCCGGTGGCGGCCACGAGCGGGGCGGGCTGGGTGGCGTAGTAGGCGCGCACCGCGTCGGGGGAGGGGCGGTCGGGCACGGCGGGCTCCTGGAGGTCGGGTCGTCGGCAGGAGCACTATGCCGGGCGCCGGGCGGCGCCCGGTCGCCGACATGCGGGGCTCAGGCGCGGGCCAGCAGGAGGCCGCCCATGGTGACCATCGTCGCCGCGACGAGTCCGTCCAGGACCCGCCAGGCCGAGGGGCGGGAGAGGAGGCCGCTCAGCAGCCGGGCCCCGTAGCCCAGGCTTGTGAACCAGGTCAGGCTGGCGAGGCAGGCCCCGATGCCGAAGGCCCACCGCAGGTCGCCGCGGTCGGCCGCGAGGGAGCCGACGAGCAGGACGGTGTCCAGGTAGACGTGCGGGTTGAGCCAGGTCATGGCCAGACACGTCAGCACGGCCCGGCGGCCGGACCCGGAGGCGGCTCCCTCCGTGGTGAGGGCGGCGCCGGGAACGGGCCGCAGCACCCGGCGGGCGGCGAGGACCCCGTAGCAGATCAGGAACCCGCCGCCGGCGAGCCCGACCAGGGTCAGGGCGGCCGGCCAGGCGGTGACGAAGGCGCCGACGCCGGCGACGCCGAGTGCGATGAGGAGCGCGTCCGAGACGGCGCAGATGGCGACCACGGCGAGGACCGCGTGCCGGCGCACGCCCTGGCGCAGGACGAAGGCGTTCTGCGCGCCGATGGCGACGATGAGGGAGAGCCCGGTGCCGAAGCCGGCGAGGGCCGCGGTGGTGATGCCGTGTGTCATGACTCAGACCGTAGGCAGCACGACCGGTTCAGTACAGCTAAAGGTTTTTACGTATCATTAGCCATCGTGATGGACGAGCTTCCCCTGGACCAGGTGCGCACCCTGCTCGCGGTGGTGGACGAGGGCACTTTCGACGCGGCGGCGGCCGCCCTGCACGTGACCCCGTCCGCGGTGAGCCAGCGGGTCAAGGCGCTGGAGCAGCGGACCGGACGGGTGCTGCTGATGCGGACGAAGCCGGTACGGGCGACGGAATCCGGGGAGGTGGTGGTCCGCTTCGCCCGGCAGCTGGCACGGCTGGAGCGCGACGCGCGGGCCGAGCTGGGGATGACCGACGGGAGGGGGCCGGTCCGGCTGCCGATCGCGGTGAACGCGGACTCCCTCGCCACCTGGTTCCTTCCGGCCCTGGCGCGGGTGCCGCAGGATCCACCGGTCTGCATCGAGCTGCACCGCGAGGACGAGTCGCACACGACGGCCCTGCTGCGGGAGGGCCAGGTGATGGCGGCGGTGACCTCCTCGCCGGACCCGGTGGCGGGGTGCAGCGTACGCATGCTGGGCCTGGCGCGGTACCTGCCGACGGCGAGTCCGGCTTTCGCGGCGCGGTACCTGACGGGGGCGCCGGAGCGGGACCTGCGGGAGGCGCCGACGATCGTGTTCGACCGGAAGGACGACCTCCAGGACGCGTTCGTGCGCTCGCTGACGGGGGACGAGGCGGCCGGGGCGGGGCCGGTGCGGCACTACGTCCCGACATCGGAGGGGTTCCGTGACGCGGTGGTCGCGGGACTGGGGTGGGGGCTGGTGCCGGAGCAGCAGTCGAGGCCGCTGGTACGGACGGGGGAGCTGGTGCTGCTGGCGCCACGGCCACTGGACGTGCCCCTGTACTGGCAGCAGTGGAAGCTCGACTCGCCGGTCCTGTCCATGGTGGCCGACGTGGTCGCGGCCGCGGCCGCCGAGTCGTTGCGCAGCCCTTCGTCGTGAGCGGAACGGCACCGCCTAAGCTGCGGGCCATGGAGTCCTACACGATCGGCCAGGCGGCGCGGCTGCTCGGCGTCAGCGTCGACACGGCCCGGCGGTGGGCGGACGCCGAACGGTTCCCCACCCACCGGGAGGGGACGCGGCGGATGGTGACCGGGCCCGACCTGGCCGCGTTCTGCGTCGAGGCCGCGCAGGAGAGCGCGGACGGCGAGGACACCCCGTACACCTCGGCGCGCAACGCCTTCCCGGGAATCGTCACCGGGGTGAAGCTGGGCACGGTCGACGCCCAGGTGGAGATCCAGGCCGGGCCGCACCGCATCGTGTCGCTGCTGACGCGGGAGGCGGTGGAGGAGCTCGGGCTGGAGGTGGGCTCGCGGGCCACGGCGCGGGTGAAGTCGACGAGCGTGTTCATCGACCGCGTCTGAAGACCTGAGCCGGCCCGGGAGGTCGTCGCGGGCACGGGTGTGACCCGGGCGAGGACGGTGCGGCCGCGATGGCAGACTGGCCGGTGTTCCGCCGAAGGGGAGTGCACCGTTGTCCATGTTCAGCAATCTGCGCCGGGCCGTACGCCGCAGCTACCGGCGGGCCGTCGACCTCAGCCACCCGGCCCGCTCTCCGCTCGGCAGCTCGGTGGTCAACTGCGTGATCTACCGCGACGGCGTACGGCAGGACGACTGCGCTGAGATCGAGGAGGCGCTGCACCGGGTCCGCAAGGGCGACGGGTTCGTCTGGATCGGCCTGCACGAGCCGGCGCAGTCGGAGCTGGCGGGACTCGCCGAGCTGTTCGGCCTGCACCCGCTCGCCGTCGAGGACGCCGTGAACGCGCACCAGCGGCCCAAGGTGGAGCGGTACGACGACACGCTGTTCTCCGTGTTCAAGACCGTGCGCTATGTGGAGCACGAGGAGCTGACCGCGAGCAGCGAGGTGGTCGAGACCGGCGAGCTGATGGCCTTCACCGGCCACGACTTCGTCATCACCATCCGGCACGGCGGCCGCGGCACCCTCGGTCCCGTCCGCGAGGAGCTGGAAGCCGCCCCGGATCTGCTGGCGAAGGGGCCCGCGGCGGTCCTGCACGCCATGGCCGACCACGTGGTCGACGACTACATGGCCGTCACGGACGCGGTGCAGAACGACATAGACGCCGTCGAGACCGCGGTGTTCAGCGAGAACGGCGGCCGCGGTGACGCGGGCCGGATCTACCAGCTCAAGCGCGAACTCCTGGAGCTCCGGCGGGCGGTGGCGCCGCTGAGCCGCCCGCTCCAGCAGCTGGCCACGCAGCCGATACCGGTCATCCCGCCGGAGGTCCGCGCGTACTTCCGGGACGTGGCCGACCACGTGACCCGGGCCACCGAGCAGATCGGCGCCTACGACAGCCTCCTCGACTCCATCCTCCAGGCCCACCTCGCGCAGGTGACCGTCGCCCAGAACGAGGACATGCGCAAGATCACGGCGTGGGCGGCGATCGTCGCCGTGCCGACCATGGTCTGCGGGGTCTACGGCATGAACTTCGACCACATGCCCGAACTGCACTGGACCTACGGCTACCCGCTCGTCCTCGGCGTGATGGCGGTCGCCTGCTTCGTCATCCACCGCGGCTTCCGGCGCAACGGCTGGCTCTGACCGCGCGACGCACGAGGGGTCCCTGCGCCACCACATGGTGAGGCGGGACGGCCGGATCCGCCACAGCGCGGTCTGCAGCATCACGCGGCCCTAACGGCCCGCCGCCAAGCAGGCGTTGACGGACCGTCTCGTCCAGAGGGCTGACCGGACGGGGCTATTCCCAGGGTCCACAAGGGTATTGAGGTGCCGTCAGCTCTGGTAGTAAAGTTTCCTAACGAAGCCAGGACGCCTCAACTACCCCACGGAGGCCTTGTGTTAACCCCCCACCGCAAGACGCTGGCGATCGGCGCTCTGCTCGGCAGTGCGCTCCTCGCCGTACCCGTCGCCGCCCACGCCACCGCTGCTCCCGCCCCCACGGCGCGGAGCGCGGCGGCGGCCGCGGGACTCGACGATCCGGCGAAGAAGGAGATCGCCATGAAGATCGTCTCCAGTGCGGAGAACTCCTCGCTGGACTGGAAGGCGCAGTACAAGTACATCGAGGACATAGGCGACGGCCGCGGCTACACGGCCGGCATCATCGGCTTCTGTTCGGGCACCGGCGACATGCTCGACCTCGTCGAGCACTACACCCGGGCCAAGCCCGGCAACGTCCTCGCCAAGTACCTCCCCGCCCTGCGCAACGTCGACGGCGGCGACTCGCACGCTGGCCTCGACCCGCACTTCACCGGAGACTGGGCGAAGGCGGCCCAGGACGCCGAGTTCCGGAAGGCCCAGGACCACGAGCGCGACCGGGTCTACTTCAACCCGTCCGTGAAGCAGGCCAAGTCCGACGGGCTCGGCGTGCTCGGCCAGTTCATCTACTACGACGCCATCGTCATGCACGGCGACGGCACCGACTCCACCAGCTTCCGCAACATCCGCAAGCGGGCCCTGTCCAAGGCCAGGCCCCCGTCCCAGGGCGGCAACGAGACCGCGTACCTCCACGCCTTCCTCGACGCCCGGGTCTGGGCGATGAAGCAGGAGGAGGCGCACAGCGACACCAGCCGGGTCGACACCGCGCAGCGGGTCTTCCTCAAGAAAGGCAACCTGAACCTCAACACCCCACTCGACTGGAAGGTCTACGGGGACTCCTTCCGCATCGGCTGACGACCGCGTCGCGGCCCGGGGCCGGACCCCCCTCCCGGACCCGGGCCGCGGTGTCGCAGTGCGGTAACGATGTAGGTAACGATCGAGGCTGCTGCCGGGGCGTCAAGCAGGCGTGCGGCCAGGACGTTTCGGACTTCCTGGGACACGACGCCACTCCTGTGTCCCACCGTCACATGTTCGATGCCGGAAATCTTGCGGTCCGGCCGATTTGGCGTCACGACAAGTGGCTTGACCGCGACGTAAGGGGGGCATAAGTTCTGCCCCGGCTTGCTCCAGCAGGACGGGCCGAACCAACCGTCCTCTGGGGGGACCCGTGAACCACTACACCGACGTTCTCAAGAAGTACGCCGTCTTCTCCGGCCGCGCCCGCCGCCAGGAGTACTGGATGTTCACCCTCTTCCAGGTGGCCGTCGTCATCGTCCTGGCGATCCTCGACGCCGTCCTGGGCGCCGGTTCGCTGATCGTCGGCCTGTACGTCCTCGCCACCTTCGTGCCGTCCCTGGCGGTCACCGTCCGCCGTCTGCACGACCTCGGCAAGTCGGGCGCCTGGTACTTCATCGCCTTCGTCCCGCTCATCGGTGGCATCTGGCTGCTCGTCCTGACGGCCACCGCGGGTCAGCCGACCCCGAACCAGTACGGCCCGGACCCCAAGGTCCTCGCTGCCTGATCCGGCGCACTGGCCTGATCGCGGCCTGAAACGCCTGAGCGCCGCCCTGGCTGGAAACAGCCGTGGGCGGCGCTTTCGCCGTCCCGGGGGTCTGCGTGACACGCGTCTCCCGGGCTTGCGGCAGGGGGCTGTCCAGACCGGCCCGATCACGAGATATCTTGATGTCGAGCAATGTTGCAGACGAGAGACGCAGACTGTGGAGCGGAGCATCCGGTGACTGACTCGACCATCATCTACACGCACACTGACGAGGCCCCGGCCCTCGCGACGTATTCCTTCCTGCCTGTGATCCAGGCGTACGCGTCGACGGCCGGTGTGAATGTCGAGACCCGTGACATCTCCCTGGCCGGTCGGATCATCGCCAGCTTCCCGGAGTACCTCCAGGAGAGCCAGCGGATCGCCGACGCCCTGGCCGAGCTGGGCCTGCTGGCGAAGACGCCGGAAGCGAACATCATCAAGCTGCCCAACGTCTCGGCCTCGATCCCGCAGCTGAAGGCCGCGGTCGCCGAGCTCCAGGGCCAGGGCTACGCCCTCCCGGACTACCCGGACGACCCGAAGACCGACGAGGAGCGCGAGATCCGCGCCCGCTACGACAAGGTCAAGGGCAGCGCCGTCAACCCGGTCCTGCGCGAGGGCAACTCCGACCGCCGCGCCCCGGCCTCGGTCAAGAACTACGCCAAGACGCACCCGCACCGCATGGGTGCCTGGACCGCCGAGTCGAAGACCAACGTCGCCACCATGGGTGCGAACGACTTCCGCTCCACCGAGAAGTCCACCGTCATGGCCGAGGCGGACACCCTGCGCATCGAGCACGTCGCCGCCGACGGCGCCGTCACCGTGCTGCGCGAGTCCGTACCGGTCCTCGCCGGTGAGGTCGTGGACGGGTCCGTCCTGCACGTCGACGCGCTGCGCACCTTCCTGAACGACCAGATCGAGCGCGCCAAGGCCGAGAACGTGCTGTTCTCCGTGCACCTCAAGGCCACCATGATGAAGGTCTCCGACCCGATCATCTTCGGCCACGTGGTCCGCGCCTTCCTCCCGACGACCTTCGCCCGCTACGGCGAGACCCTCGCCGCCGCCGGCCTGTCTCCCAACGACGGTCTCGGCGCCATCCTGAACGGCCTGGGCGCGCTGCCCGACGGCGACGCGATCAAGGCCTCCATCGACGCCGAGATCGCCGAGGGCCCCGCCCTCGCGATGGTCGACTCCGACAAGGGCATCACCAACCTGCACGTGCCGTCCGACGTCATCGTCGACGCCTCCATGCCGGCCATGATCCGCACCTCCGGCCACATGTGGGGCCCGGACGGCAACGAGGCCGACACCCTGGCCGTCCTTCCGGACAGCAGCTACGCCGGTGTCTACCAGGTCGTCGTCGACGACTGCCGCGCCCACGGCGCCTTCGACCCCTCGACGATGGGCTCGGTGCCGAACGTCGGCCTCATGGCCCAGAAGGCCGAGGAGTACGGCAGCCACGACAAGACCTTCGAGATCGCCGCCGCGGGCACCGTCCGCGTCGTCGACGCCGCGGGCAACGCGGTCCTGGAGCAGGAGGTCGCCGCCGGTGACATCTTCCGCGCCTGCCAGACCAAGGACCTGCCGATCCAGGACTGGGTCAAGCTCGCCGTCACCCGCGCCCGCGCCACCGGCGTCCCGGCCGTCTTCTGGCTCGACGAGAGCCGCGCGCACGACGCGCAGCTGATCGCCAAGGTGAAGACGTACCTGGCCCAGCACGACACCGAGGGCCTGGACATCAAGATCCTCTCCCCGGTCGAGGCCACGGCCTTCTCCCTGGAGCGCATCCGCCGCGGTGAGGACACCATCTCGGTGACCGGCAACGTGCTGCGCGACTACCTGACCGACCTCTTCCCGATCCTGGAGCTGGGCACCAGCGCCAAGATGCTGTCGGTCGTCCCGCTGATGAACGGCGGCGGCCTCTTCGAGACGGGCGCCGGCGGTTCCGCCCCGAAGCACGTCCAGCAGCTCGTCAAGGAGAACTACCTGCGCTGGGACAGCCTGGGCGAGTTCTTCGCGCTGGCGGCCAGCTTCGAGCACCTCGCGACCACCACCGGCAACGCCCGCGCCCAGGTGCTGGCCGACACCCTGGACCGCGCGACCGGCACCTTCCTCAACGAGGACAAGTCGCCGAGCCGCAAGCTGGGCGGCATCGACAACCGCGGCAGCCACTTCTTCCTCGCCCTGTACTGGGCGCAGGAGCTGGCCAGGCAGACCGACGACGCCGAGCTGGCCAAGGCCTTCGAGCCGCTCGCCAAGACCCTTGCCGAGCAGGAGAGCACCATCGTCTCCGAGCTCATCGCGGTGCAGGGCTCCCCGGCCGACATCGGCGGCTACTACCAGCCCGACGCCACGAAGGCCGCGGCGATCATGCGCCCGTCCGCGACCTTCAACAAGGCGCTCGCCCTCCTCGGCTGACACCCTCAGCTGTCGAGCGGGCGTCCCTGACGCGATCCGCCCCGGCCGGCCTCGTGCCCGGCCGGGGCGGACCCGTCTCCGGGGCACGGCCGGGTACGGGGGCACGGGCGGGTACGGGGCACGGCCGGGTGCCGGGGCCCCGGCACCCGGGCCGTCAGAGCCGGTGGATTCGTTCCTGTTCGAACGCCAGCGGGGACCGACCGGCGGCCAGGATCCGCAGCCCGGGGGCCACGGCCAGCTGGTTCCGCAGCCAGGCCAGGGCGTCCGGGCCGAGCTGCTCGGCGCCGTCCAGGACGAGCAGCATGTCCCGTTCGGCCAGCCACGAGGTGGCGTTCGCCGTCCCCGACGGCGGCAGCGGCGCGGCGGGTACGCAGCCCAGCTCCGCCGTCAGTTCCCGGACGCCGTAGCCACCGTGGTGCGGATCCATGGCGACGAAGGCGACCCCGTCGTAGAAGTTGGACGCGATCCGCCGGGCGATCTCCCGCACCAGCAGGCTCCGCGGCTCGCGGAACCCGCCCGCCACGGTCAGCACCCGCCCCCGTCGGACGGCGGTGAGCAGCCGGGACATCTCGGCGGAGGTAGCAGGCAGCGTTCCGGTCGTCCCGGATCCCCTCATCGGCACGATGCCCCCCATTGCATGCGTGACCAAGCGCGGCAAGAAGGTTCGTTCGAGCGCCGCGTGACGTCGATTATGCGCCACTTGGGACGCAAGACCAGGGGAATGTCGCATTCCGCCCCAGGAGTCGCCGCCGCCCCGGTCAGGCCCACGCGGCGCGATGCGGAGCCGGGGGCAACATCCGGCCCCTGGCCGGCGGATTCGGCGTGACGGCGCCCGCCGCCACAGCCGGGCGGTGCGCGTGGTGGTGCTTGAGGTCCTCCTCCCGGTAGCGACGGGTCTGCGCGTGCCAGACGGCGATGGTGGCCATCCACTGCTTCAGCTCCTCCACATGGCGGTCCAGGGCCGCACGGGCCGCCGCGTCGAGCCCGTGGTCCGCGTACATGACGGGGAGTTCCTTCGCCACCACGTGCTCGAACTGCTGCATCCGCGAGGTCATCAGGTCGTTCACGACCCGCAGCGCCGTCGGGTAGTCGCAGTCGAAGAAGTTCTCCACGACGATCAGGAGATTGTGCAGCTCGCCCTCGTACTCCGCCTCCTTCTGGTACGAGAACACGTCGTTCATGACGGCCGAGTAGTCGAAGGCCGCTGCATGCAGGGACTGCACGGCCGAACTCCCGTAGACCTCCTCCGGAACGACGTCCATGTGCTCCATCCGCGCGAGCGAGATCGTCATCGGCGACCCGAAGGTCACCCGGCGCATCTCCAGGTAGTCCACCGGGTCAGGCACCCGGTTGGCGGCCTGGTTGTCCAGCTCCCACAGCCAGCTGTCCAGCACCTGGTCCACGGCCGTCCGGAACATCTCCCGCCCGCGCGGCCCCATCGGCGCGGCCGTCCGCCGCCACAGGTCGGCCAGCCCCCGCTCCAACGCGTTGAGCGGAGCCGGCGGGGCGGACAGGTCGAGCGGCATGCAGGCGCGCAGCCGGTCGGTCTGCACCCTGGCGGCGGCCAGGGCGCGGGCGGTGCCGAAGACCAGCGGATAGACGTCGTCGGCGTACGTGCCCCAGCTCAGCCAGCCCGCGCTGATGTCCAGCGCCTCCGCCGAGCACGTCGGGTCCATGCCCGCCGAGCACAGCGCGAAGTCGTACCCCCGCGCCTTGTCCTCCCACCAGATGCCCTCGTCCAGGATGCCCATCGCCCGGTTCCACTCGATGAGCCGCTCCCGGGCGCCCGCCAGATGCGGGCTGAGCACGTTGCGGTACGGCAGGTAGAAGTCCGGGATCACCGAAGGGCCCACCGGGTGTGGAACGTTGCCGTGCCGGCGCACCCGCCGCGCACCGCCGGTCAGGCCCAGCAGCGCCTTCACGTTGGAGCCGGCGGTGCCCAGCCCCGAGGGGCCGCCAGGCCACCCGGCCAGGCCCGCGTCCGTGCGACCGGGCCGGGTGTTCATGTACCGGCTGGACCGCATGTGCCACTCGTGGCCGCCCGACTGCCAGTCCTGCAGCCCGCGGGCGTAGGTGAGGACCGCGAGGATCCCGTCCGGGCCGAGGCCCTTCTCCGCGAACAGCACGGGCAGTTCCGTGAAGAAGGTGCTCTCGAACTGCTGAAGCCGCGAGGTGAGCATGTTGTTCAGCTGGTCGGCGGCCTCCTGGGTGGTGCAGCCGAAGAACCTCTCCAGGACCAGCACCCCGTTGCTCAGCTCCCCCTCCTTCCCGATCTCCCGCTCGTACGAGAACAGGTCGTTGCGGAAGTGGACCGAGTCGGCGAAGCAGTCGCGCAGGACGCGCAGCGCCCGCTCCCCGGAGACGGCCGCGGGAACCTCCACGCCCACCGCGTGCTCGACGATCCCCGCCGACCAGGGCGCGCCGCCGACCTTGCGGCGCTGCTCGACGTACTCCATCGGGTTCGACACCCGGCCGATGTTGATGTTGTCGAGCTCCCACAGCGACTCGTGGAGGAGATCACGGGTGCTGACGGTGAAGCGCCCGATCCAGTCCGCCGAGTGGCCCGGCACCGTACGCCGCCACAGGTCGGTCAGCCCCGCCTCGACCGGATTGGCCGGCTCGGGCATCGGCGCGCCCGGATCGGAGGGCATGAACGGGGCGAGCCGCTCCAGCGCGGCCCGCCCCGCCGCCCGGTCGCCGGTGCGCTTGAAGCGCTCCAGGAACCAGTCGTCGAAGAAGAACACCCACACGTACCAGTCGGTGACGAGCGAGAGCATCGGGCCGTCGCACTCGGGGTGGGTGTAGGCGCACAACAGCGCGTAGTCGTGCGCCTCCAGGTCGGCCGGGCCCCACACGCCCGAGCCTTCCAGCATCCCCAGCTCCCCGGCCCACGCGCGGGTGTGCGTCCGGGCCTCCTCCAGATGCGGATTGAGGCGCGCGGGATGCGGGAGGTAGAACTCGGGCAGCTCGAAGGGCTGCCCCGGGGACGTCTCCTGAGCGGTCATGACACGGTCCCCTCAGTCGTCGAACCGGGAGATCTCAACGTTCTCCAGCACCCCGACGGCGTCGGGCACCAGGATCGCCGCGGAGTAGTAGGCGGTGACCAGGTAGGAGATGATCGCCTGCTCGTTGATGTTCATGAACCGGACGGACAGGCCCGGCTGGTACTCGTCGGGCAGGGCCACCGGGTGCAGTCCGACGACCCCCTCGTTGTCCTCGCCGGTGCGCAGCACGAGGATCGAGCTGGTCCGCTCCCGGGTCACCGGGATCTTGTTGCAGGGCAGCAGCGGCACCCCGCGCCAGGAGGGGAGCCGGTGGCCCTGGAACTCCACGCTGTCCGGGTACAGGCCACGCCGGCTGCATTCGCGGCCGAAGGCGGCGATGGTGCGGGGGTGGGCGAGGAAGTACTGCGACCCTCGGCGACGGCTGAGGAGTTCGTCCAGGTCGTCGGGGGTGGGCGGACCGGTACGGGCGTACACCCGCTGCTCGTAGTCGGCGTTGTGCAGCAGACCGAACTCGGCGTTGTTGATCAGCTCGCTCTCCTGGCGCTCCTTCAACGCCTGGATCGTCAGCCGGAGCTGCTGCTCGGACTGGTTCATCGGCTGGTTGTAGAGATCCGATACCCGGGAGTGCACGCGCAGCACGGTCTGCGCGACGCTGAGCTCGTACTCGCGCGGGCTCACCTCGTAGTCGACGTACGTGCCGGGCAGCAGCACCTCGCCCGTGTGGCCGGCGGACAGGTCGACGGCGTCGCTGCCGCGGCGGCCGACGCGCTCGGCCTCCAGATAGGCCTCGGCGTGCCGGCGCAGCGCCGCGGAGCTGTTCAGCGCCGCGTCCCAGTCACCGCGGTTGAAGGTCATCGTCACCACATCCGTCTGCGCCCGGGCCGTGAACTCCCAGCAGGCGTCGGGCAGCGGGTGGTGTCCGAAGTGGTCGCCGTCGCTCAGCACGTCCAGGCTGGCCTCGTCCCCGTAGGCGCCCGTGCCGAGCCGCTCGATCCGTCCGTGGGCGATCAGGAAGATCTTGTCGACGGGCTCGCCGCGCCGCACGATGACGTCGCCCTTGCGGAACTCCTCCTTCACGAACCGGTCGGCGATGGCCTTCACCACCTGGTCGTCGGGGAAGTTCCGGAGCATGCCGAGTTCACGCAGCATTGCCGGGATGACCCGCAGTTCGGTCCCCGTCTTCACGAAGGTGATGCGCCCGTCGCCCACGGTGTAGCTCACCGTCCGGTTGACCCGGTAGGTGCCGCCTCCGGTCTGCACCCACGGAAGGATCTTCAGCAGCCAGCGCGAGCTGATGCCCTGCATCTGCGGCGCGGACTTGGTCGTGGTGGCCAGATTGCGGGCGGCTTCGGTGCTGAGGCTCTGGCGGGCAACGGCGGTCAGCTGCTCGGTACTCGGTTCGGCGCTGGGGTCGACGGACATGACGGGCCTTCCTCTCGGTCGGTCTTCCTGGGGGTGACGCGGTGGCCGGAAGCGTGCGTGACACCGGGGCCGGGGCGTCGCGGGGGCTGTACGCGACGACGGGTGCTCCGCCGCTCAGCGGTCCCTCCGGGTGATCAGCTCGCACAGCGACACCAGCTCGGCGGTCGCCACCGGATCCGGGACGGCCTCGGCCAGGCATTCCAGCGCCCGAGCCGCCTGTACGCACGCCTCGCGCTGCGCCCAGTCCCGCGCGCCCGCGTCCTCGACCAGAGCCGTCGCGCGGGCGATCCCGGCCGCGCCGAGCGGGCGCGTCCCGGCGTACAGGGCGGCGAGCTCGGCGCCCGCCTCCGTTCCCGACGACAGGGCGGCGACCACCGGCATGGACTTCTTGCGGGCGGCGAGGTCGGCGCCGACGGGCTTCCCGGTGATCTCCGGGTCGCCCCAGATCCCCAGCAGGTCGTCGATCAGCTGGAAGCCGACCCCGATGCCCCGCCCGAAGGCGTCGAGTGCGGCCGTGACCTCCGGCGCAGCGCCCCCGTACAGCCCGCCGAGGGCGCAGGCCGCGCCCAGCAGGGCCCCGGTCTTGGCCTCCGCCGTGGTCATCGCCTCGTCCAGGGCGACCGCCGTCCGGGCCTCGGAGGCGCAGTCCTCGTGCTGGCCCTCGCACAGCTCGACCACGCAGTCCGACAACCGGACCACGGCCTCGGTCCGGTCGGCGACCAGCCGCACCGCGAGCGCGGCCATCGCGTCGCCCGCGACGATCGCCTGGGCGTCGCCGAACACCGTCCAGGCGGTCGGCCGGTGCCGGCGCACCGGATCGCGATCGATGACGTCGTCGTGCAACAGCGTGAAATTGTGGACGAGTTCGGTGGCAGCTGCGGCTCCGACGGCGTCCTCCTCGCGGCCGCCGACGGCCCGGGCCGCGGCCAGCACCAGGGCCGGCCGTATCGCCTTCCCCGCCCCGGAGACGGCCGGAGCCCCGGTGCGGTCGCGCCATCCGAGGTGGTACTCGGACACCGCCCGCACACCGCCGGGCAGCGAGCGCACGGCCGCCCGCAGCAGCGGTTCCACCGCGGCCCGGGTGCGGCCGAGTACGGCGGTGGTGCCGTGGTCGTCCCGGTCCTTCACGTACGTGGTCATGGATGTACGCACCTCCTGGGCAGCGGGCCAGTGGGGGGTGGTGTGCGGGAGCGACCGGACGGGACGGTCATGCTCCGTGCGATCTGCTGTGCTCCCGTACGCCAGGGCCACGCGGTGTGACCGTGTGCCACCCGGCGCACACGTCTTAGTTAGGGGCAGGACGGCCGCACCCGGTACATCCGCCCCCACCCCTCCGTGTTGAATGTCCGACCGCGTTGAATGGATGGACACGTGTACGAGCTGGGCAGTTTCTGATGGCCAGGCGTGAACCCAACGGACGACTCCGCACCCTCCTCGCCGACGCCCGCTGGAGCGGGCAGGACTTCGCACGTGCCGTCAACGGCGTCGCCGCCGAAACCGGCCTCACCCTGCGTTACGACCGGACCTCGATCTCGCACTGGCTCGCCGGCACCCGCCCGCCCGCGCATGTGGTCGCCCTGGCCGCCGAGGCGCTCAGCCGGCGGACCGGGCGGCGCGTCAGCCCGGCGGACACCGGACTCGCGCGCCCGGCCGGCGCGGCCCGGGCGCGGGACCGCCCCGGCGCCGCACCGCACGGCGCGGACGTCCTCGCACCGGAGTTCGCGGCCATGGGCCCGGCGGGCGCCGGGGACGCCGCCGTCGACGCGGAGTCCCTGCTGGGCGAGATCCCGGTCTACTCCTCCGCCTGGCGGCCCCCCGGCTGGCCGCCGCCGCACGGGGTTGCGGCGCGGACCGGGCCGCCCGTCCGGCAGGCCGGCCGGATCGGGCCGGACCACGTGGAGGCCGCCGAGGCCGTGCTGCCGGTCTTCCGCAACGCCGACATGATGTTCGGCAGCGGCCTGGTCCGGCCCGCCCTGACCCGCTACCTCGCCACCACCGTGGCGCCCTGGCTGCGCACCGGCGCCGCGCCCGCGGTACGGCACCGGCTGCTGGGCTGCGCCGCGCGCCTCGCGTACACGGCGGGTTTCCTGTGCTTCGACGGCAACCAGCAGGGCATGGCCCAGGCCTACTACCGGGCCGGGCTGCGGCTCGGCCAGGAGGCCGGGGACCCTCAGTGCTGGGCGCCCGTCCTGCGGGCCATGAGCGTCCAGGCCCACCACCTGGGTCACCGCAAACAGGCGTGGGAACTGGCGGAGGCCGCGGCCCGGGAGGCGGGGCGGCTGCCCTCCCAGCAGGCTGCGTTCGTCACCGGGCAGCTGGCGGTCGCCGAGGCGGGCTGCGGTGACCGGCGGGCGGCGCTGGCCCATCTGGGCGAGGCGGAGCGGCTGTTGGAGCGTTCGGGCGGCCGGCAGGCGGCCATCGGTGCCTACCATCCGGCGGCGCTCGCCCATCAGCAGGCCGAGGCGCTGGCGGCCCTCGGGGACGCACCCGGTGCGATCGCCGCACTCGGCATGTCGCTGCGCCACCGCCCGGCGGGCGAGCGCCGGGCGCGGGCCGTCACACTCGCTCGCCTCGCCGAACTCCACCTGGGCCAAGGGCACGTGGAACGGGCCTGTGCCACCTGGCACGAGATGCTGGACGTGGTACCCCAGCTGGACTCCGCGCGCGTGGACGAAGCCGTGCGCCGCCTGCGCGGCCGCCTCCAGCCCGTCCGCGGCAACCGCACGGCGCGGGCGCTGCTGGACCGGGTTCGCACGCTGGGCTGAAACGCCCCCGCCGTACGCGGGAGGCCGTCTTGGGATCGGTAGGGTCGACTCCGCCGTACGAAGGGGGAGAGCCGTGGGGACCTATCGGCAGACCGTGGTGGAGCTGGAGGCCTCTGCGGAGGAGGCGTTCGCCCGGGGCGAGCACGGCAGGGGGTGGCTGGAGGCAGAAGGGTTCATCCGTCCGGTGCCGTGGCGGGACGAGGTGGTGCACCTGGCCGGTGAACGCTGGCGGGAGGCCGTCGACCTGGTTTCCTGGGACTGGCGTGCCCGGCTCAAGGGGCTGGAGGAGGAGCCCGGCGGCGAAGTGCGGGTCGTGGCGGGCCGTACGGTCTTCTTCGCAGGCCAGGGTGAATCCCCTTCCGCGATCTGTCCCCACTGCCGAAGGGCCGACGCCGACTACCCAGGCGAGGTTCTCGACACCTGGTACACCACGGGCGAAGCCGAGCTCGGCTGCCCGGCCTGTGCCCGGCGCGCTCCGCTCGCCCGGTGGGACTGGACCGACGACTACTTCGCCTTCGCCTACCTCGGCTTCGAGTTTGACGACTGGCCGCCTCTGCACCCGCGCTTCACCGCCGCCTTCGAACGGGCTCTGGGCCACCGGACCCGGGTGCTCACGGGAAAGATCTGAGAACAGAACAGGACAGGACGGAACGGGACGAGGCGGAACAGGGCCGGGGTGACGTCTACGACGTGCCGCCGCTCGCGGGGCCGTGGTAGCGGGGGCTCGTGGCGTGCCATTCCTTCGACCCGCCCAGCCAGTTCCAGATCCCCTCCAGGAAGCGGCCCAGCGCGGGCGAGCCGAGGGCGGCCAGCGCCGCCGACTCGGACTCGACGAGGTGCATCACCTCGTCGTGGACCGCGGCCGTGCGGTTCACCGCCTCCTGGAGGGAGCAGTGCTCCTCGGCCGCGATCAGGCGGGGGAGGTTGGTGTCACCCGGATCCTCCCGGGCCATCGAGTACAGGTCGTTCAGCAGACAGCCTGCGGCCCCCGCGTACATGTACGTACGCCGCACCCGGGCGTCGGCGAACTCGTGCGCGGGGACCTCGTAGCCGCCGACCGGATCGGTCAGGGCCATGCAGGGGAAGAAGCCGTTCTCGTACCGGTGCACCAGGTACTCCCAGACCGAGGGCCTGCGGGCGGAGGTCCGCCATTCGGCCTCCTGGTTGTACCCGACGAACATCACGGCCAGCTGGTACCGCAGGCGGGTCACCTGGGTGGGGGAGGCGAACTCGGCGAGGTGCTCCAGAGAGGTGCGGAACGCGCGCAGCACCGGTTCGGCCGCCACCCGGTCCTCGAACTGCCGCTCGTAGCGCGGCGGCAGCCGCACCGGGTCGACCACGGCGTGCGCGAGCGCCGTGCGCAGGCCGATCAGCCCCGGGTCGGCGTGCTCCCCCTCGTCGACCCAGTGGTCGTCCACGGCCCACTCGGAGAGCCCGCACTTGGCGGCCGCCAGCAGCCGGTCGGCGGAGTCGCAGTCCGGGTGCGCGAGCATCATCAGCCGGCCGAACCCGCACGAGCGCAGCATGTCCAGGCGTCCTGCGTAGATCCCGACCCCGGCGGCCCACCGCACGAGTTCCTCGTTCACCTCGTCGGCGAGCGCCGGGTCGTCCCGGACGGCGTCGGGGCAGTACAGCGGCGGGACGACGATGCCCGTGCCCGTGCCCGTGGCCTTGGCGGCCGGATCGGTGCTCGTGCGAGGGCCCGAGCCGTCAGGACCCGTACCGTCAGGACCCTTACCAGCGGGGCCGGGAGCGGCCCTCGGGGGAGCGGTTCCCAGACCGCTCGCGCCGCCGAGCAGCCGGCCCAGGACCTCCACCGGACCGGCGGCGGGGCGCGGGCGGGCCAGTGCGTGAGCGGGGGCGCGGTCCATGACTCCTCCTGCGGGTCGGCACACCCACCCATGGAGCGGGGGGCGCCCCCGCCCCCGGAAGCTCCGGCGCCCGTCGACCCGTTGAAGATGCGGTGGCGTTGAAAGCCTGCACGGATGTGCGTCCGCCCGGGAGTTCGTACAGGCGTGCAGCGCTTCAACCGCAGCGGATTTTCAACAGCCCCCCGCCCGGTGCGGCTACCGCAGGTGACGCCTGGCGGCCCACCGTGAGCGTGCAGCACGCTCCGCGTGGAGCCGACGCAGGGAGGAACCCCGCATGACCGCAGAGGCGCAGCCACTCCTGGACCCCGCCGACGACCGGCAGCTGAGCCTGAGCACCGCAGCGGCCCGCAATCTCGCGACGACCACCAAGTCCGTTCCCCAGATGCAGGGCATCAGCTCCCGCTGGCTGCTGCGCATGCTGCCCTGGGTGGACCTGGGCGCCGGCACCTACCGCGTCAACCGCCGGCTGACCCACGCCGTCGGTCGCGGCCGGGTCTCCTTCGTCCAGGCCGGCGCGGACGACGTACGCATCCTCGCCCCCACCCTCACCGAACTGCCCGTCCTCAAGGGCTACACCGACTCCGCCGTACTGGAGGAGCTGGCCCTGCGCTTCGTCAAGCGCGACCTGCGCGCCGGAGACGTACTCGTCGAGGGGGGCGCCCCCGTCGCCGAGGTGTTCGTCATCGCCCACGGCCGCTTCGAGAAGCATGCGCCGGGCAGGTACGGCGCGAGTGAACTGCTCGGCATCGTCACCGACGGCGACCAGCTCGGCGACGACGCCCTCGGTCAGGCCGACCCGCGCTGGGGCTACGGCGTCAGGGCCGCCACCGCCGCCACCGTCATGGTGCTGCGGTGGAGCTCCTTCCAGGAGGTACTGGGCCGCGCCGCGAGTCTGCGGGCCCACCTGGAGCAGTACGTCGAGAACGGCCGGCGTCCCGTCAACCGGCGCGGCGAGGCCGACATCGAGCTCGCCTCCGGGCACGCGGGCGAGGCCCCGCTGCCCGCCACCTTCGTCGACTACGAACTCCAGCCCCGCGAGTACGAGCTCAGCCTCGCCCAGACCGTGCTGCGGATCCACACCCGGGTCGCCGACCTCTACAACGACCCGATGAACCAGTTCGAGCAACAACTGCGCCTGACCGTACAGGCGATGCGCGAACGCGAGGAGTCCGAACTCCTCAACAACCGGGAATTCGGCCTCCTGCACAACGCCGACTACGGACAGCGCATCAGCACCTGGTCCGGCCCGCCCACCCCCGACGACATGGACGACCTGCTCAGCATGCGGCGCGGCACCGCATTCCTCCTCGCCCACCCCAAGGCCGTCGCCGCCTTCCTCCGCGAGTGCAACAAGCGCGGCCTCGTCCCGCAGACGGTGGAGGTCCACGGCAAGCAGGTGCCGTCCTGGCGCGGCGTCCCGCTGCTGCCCTGCGGCAAGATCCCGGTCGTGGGCGGCCACACCAGCTCGATCCTGGCCCTGCGCACCGGGGAGGACAACGGTGGCGTCATCGGCCTGCGCCCGGCCGCGATCCCGGAACAGATCGAACCGGGCCTCAACGTCCGCTGCATGGGCATCGACCGGAAGTCGGTCATGGCCTACCTGGTCAGCTCCTACTACTCGGCGGCGATCCTCGTGCCGGATGCCGTCGGGATCCTGGAGAACGCCGACGTCGCCGCCCCGCGGTCCGACTGACCCCGCGGCGTCCGGCGCGTCCCGTCCGTCCCGCCCGTCCCGTCCGTCCGCCGGCATGCGACGCAGCCGAGGACGCCGTCACCGCCGGACGGGTCGGACGGACGGACGGGGCTGCGTAGTTCCCGTGGTCCGTGTGACGTACGTGCCCGGGCCCCGGCCCCTGGGAACGGTTGTCCGGAAGGCGGTAATGGGCTCTACTGCTGTGCAGCCCCCACTCGGGGCATATTCGCGGGAGGGACCAGGATGACAGCGGACCGGCGAACGGACCGGCGAGCACCGCGCCGGGCGGAGCGGCGGACGGACCACGCGGACCGGGCGGCCCGGCCCGTGTCCCACCGGCGACGGCCGGCCTTCCGGGGCCGCAGGCCGCTGCTGGCCCTGCTGCTCTCCGCCTTCTTCCTGGTCGGTGTCTGCGCGGCCACCGGAATAGCCTGGGACCCGCTCAGCGAGGGCGCCGCACGCAGCGGTTCGGCCCCCGCCATCGACGTCCCGTGGTCCGCCGGGCCCGGTGACGCCCCCGGCCCGGCCACCTCGCCACCGGCCGCGACACCGCAGCCCCCCACCAAGGGAACGGCCGCCACGGGCAACCCGAAGGGCGCCGCCGACAGCGGAGCCGAGCGCCCCGCCGGCGCCCTGCCCTTCGACATGCCCCAGCCGGCCGCCCTGCGCTCCGGCGAGGCGGGCAGGAAGCTGGTGTTCGCCCACTACTTCACCCCGTACCCGCTGTCCCTCGACAACGCGAGCGCGGACAACGACTACTACACACGCAACTACCTGAACCCCGACGGGGAGAGCGGAAAGCACGGGAGGTACGGCGGCCTGCTGCGCGACCGGCCGCTGCCCGTGGCGCCGAAGAGCGGTGACTGGGAGTTCGCCAACCTCCAGCAGGAGGTGCGCACGGCCCGCGCCGCGGGCATCGACGGCTTCACCCTCGACCTGCTCTCCCTCTCCGGCAAGAACTGGGACCGCTGCAACCTGCTGATGGCGGCGGCCCGTTCGGTCGACCCGGCATTCAAGATCATGCTGATGCCGGACATGACCTCGCTGAAGACCGACGACCCGGGTGTGCTCGCCGAGGCGATCGCCACCCTCGCCGACGCCTCCTCCGCCCACCGGCTCCCCGACGGCCGGCTCGTGGTCTCCCCCTTCAAGGCGGAGGCGAAGAGCGTGGCCTGGTGGAACGAGGTCATCGGCATCCTGAAGGCCGAGCACGGCATCCGCACCGCCTTCGTCCCGCTCTTCCTCGACTTCGGCGCCCACAGCGGCGAGTTCGCGCCGATCAGCCACGGCTTCTCGGAGTGGGGCAGTCGCAGCTACGTCGGCCAGGAGAGCTCCACGCGCGACGTGCAGAGGGCCCACGGGATGGGCAAGATCTGGATGCAGCCCGTGTCGGTCCAGGACGCGCGCCCCAACCAGGGTGTCTACGACGAGGCCGGCAACACCGCCACCCTGCGCTCCACCTGGACCCGCGCCATCGAGGACGGCGCCGACTGGGTGCAGCTGACCACCTGGAACGACTACTCGGAGGGCAGCCAGTTCGCGCCCTCCCTGCACAACGGCCACGCCTACCTGGACCTGACCTCGTACTACCTGACCAAGTTCAAGACGGGCAGCTGGCCGAAGATCGTCCGGGACACCCTGTACCTCTCCGCGCGCACGCAGTTCGCCCACGCCGATCCGACGGGCGACCAGTCACTGGTGATGTCGCTCCGCAGGGGCAGCGCCCCGCCCCGGGACACGGTGGAGGTGCTCAGCTTCCTCACCGGCCCCGGAGTCGTCCGTACGACCGTCGGATCCGCCCAGGACAGCCACGAGGCTCCCGCGGGGATCCACTCCGAGCTGCTGCCGCTGAAGACGGGCACCAGCGCGGCGCACGTCGTCCGGGGCGGGAAGGCCGCGGCCCAGGTCGAGCTGCCGTACCGGGTGGACCACGCGGTGGAGGTTCAAGACCTCCAGTACTACGCGGCGACCAGCGGACGGGAACAGTAGGCGCCCCGGAGCGACGGGAAGCGGCACGTAGAGGCGAGGCATCCGGCGGCGCCGGTCCGGCCGGGGTCCGGTCCGGTCCGGTGGGTGGCCGCGACTGCTGGGGGCCGCATGGTCCGGGAAGTGGGCTCGTTCGGGGAGTCCCCACCCGGTTGCCGGGGCAGGCGTGCCGTGAAAGGGCACGGATGCGGTGCTCCCACGGGAAGCCGGACGGGGCACGCCCGCGACCGCCGCTTCCCGCCGCACCACCCACCGCAAAGGAGACAGGTCATGTCTCATGTCAAGGAATCCATCGAGGTCAACGTCCCGGTCCGTACCGCGTACGACCAGTGGACCCAGTTCGAGTCGTTCCCGCAGTTCATGGACGGGGTGGAGCGGATCGAGCAGCGCACCGAAACGCTCACGCACTGGGTGACGAAGATCAGCGGTGTCGAGCGGGAGTTCGACGCTGAGATCACCGAACAGATCCCCGACACCAAGGTCGCCTGGGTCACCATCGGAGGCGAGAGCGACCAGTCCGGGCTGGTGACCTTCCACCCGATCGATCCCACCCATACGCAGGTCACCCTGATGATGGACTTCGACCCCGAGGGGATGGCGGAGAACATCGGCGACAAGCTCGGCTTCGTCGACCGGCAGGTCAAGGGTGACCTGAAGCGCTTCAAGCACTTCATCGAGGACCGAGGCTCAGCCACCGGACAGTGGCGAGGCCAGGTCTGACAGCACTCGCAGGTCTGCCGGCACTCGCCGACCCGTCTGCAGGGGCGGGTTCCACGCGAGGAAAGCTCGGGCGGGCGCCCCGCGGGCCACCGCGCGGGGGCCCCCGGGGCGGCCGGGGGGGGGGGCCCGGGCCCCCCCGCGGCCCACCCCGCCCCGGGGTCGGGCCGGCGGGGCGAGAGGAGGGGGGGCCCCCCGGGCG
>NZ_JBSGZI010000062.1:0-47789 GCF_053610945.1 Streptomyces sp. NPDC054849 | reverse complement strand
GAGTCGATGTCCTGTGGGCCATGCTCCGCGACAAGAGGCTGTTCACCTCCACCCCGCCGACCCCGGCGGCGGCTTGACACGGTCATTGAGATTCCCCTCGTCGTCCGTCAGGCCGGGATGGGCCCGGCCTACGCTGTCCAGCTCATTCTCAGGCCTGGGGGGCAGCCTCCGGTGCCTGGTCGGCGCATCGCACGAGCTTCCTCAGTGCCCAGGTCGGCACGGCATCGCGTTCCTTGCACCCCGCCGCCACGGAACGCGTCACACCGCCGACGAGAGGAGGGGCTTCGCCGGCGGTGTGACGCGCCGGGCGGCCCGGCGTTGTTCCCTGTATGGACGACTTGCTGGATGTGCTGCTCGACGGTGTGACGGAGCCGCGCTTGAAGTTGATCAGCGGGGACGAGGCCCGGGCGCTGATGGTCCTGCTCGGTGTCCTCGACGACGAGGCGCGGTCCGAGGAAGTCCGCAGGGCCGCGGGCGAGATGCGCTCCCGCCTCGCGTCGCGCCTGGCGTGAACGCGGACCACGGCCTGGGTCCGCGCACTGCGTTCGGCGGATCACGGCCAGGTTCCGGCGTGCCGGCGACCGACCTCGGCCGGCTCGGTTTCGCCTGGCCCCTGTCTCGCGACCACCAGGCACAGCGCCGTCCGGTGCGAGCGAGCACCCCCTAGCATCTGGGGCCATGGTGAGACCCGAACGAAACGGCCCTGCCGACGGAGCAGCCACCGGCGCCTGGCGCGTGACGGTGCTGACGCACGAGCACAAGGCCGGTCCGCCTCCGTACGACCGGTCCCCTCCCCAGGGTCAGCCGCTCGCCCGGCGCGAGGACCTGCAGATTCACGGCAGCGAGGGGAAGGTCAGCTGCACCGGCGCCTCGGGCCGCACGCTGTGGACCTTTCCCTGTTCCGGCCGGCCCAACGCCGCCCACATCTCCGGCGGGCGGGTCCTGGTCACCACCGACTCCCTCACGTACACCGCCTGGGGCCACCTCGGCCCGGCCCTGCTGCTCGACCTGGCCGACGGCACGCAGATCGCCGAGCTGCGCGGAGAACGCGGCGCGGCCCTGCGCGGCGGCCGGTTCGTACTCGGTCTGGAGGGCTACGACGTCTTCGACACCTGGGAGTACGACCGCGACGGCATCCTGGCCGACTCCTGGCGCAGCTACGGCCACTACGTCGTCGGTACCGGGCTCCGCGTCGTCGAGACCGGCCGCAACCTCCCCGGCAGCAGCCGGGTGGTGAGGCTGCTGCCCGGCGGTGTCGTCGAACGCGGGCCGTTGCTCACCGACCCGCAGGTGCCGCGCCCGCTCGTCCTGGCGGACGGCACCATCCTGATCCTCGACGCCGGAGTGCTGCGCGCCGTGGGCCGCGGGCTGGAGGACACCGTCCTCGCCGAGCTGCTTCCCGTCGACCCCGCCCACGCCTGGCGCTACGACGGGGTCCTGCGCCGCAGCGGCGACAAGCTCTCGGTCACCCTCGCCGAGCAGCACCCCGACCGCCCCGAGAAGCACATGGTGCACTCCTGGACCCTCGCCCTCCACCCGGGCCGATGACCGTGGCCCGCACCCGGGTGCAGGAGCCGGTCCGTCAGTGCGCCACGACCGTCAGTACCGCCGAGACGACCGTGACCGCGGATGCGGCCACCATCAGGTCCCGGGCCCTCCCCGACAGCACCGACATCGAACCGGTGCCGGCCTGCTCGGACTCGGCTTCGAGCCCCCGCAGACGCGGACACGCGGTGCATGCCGGATCGTGTACCAGTGCATCGAGCCAGACCACACCATCGAGCGGCGCCCGAGCGAACAGTGTCCCGTCAGTTTCCATAACCGGACAACGCCATGATCGACATCAGGCCACTGCCTGCGGCCAGACCGAGGCCGAACCGTTGCCGACCAGCCGATCACACAATCATTTGTCCTGCCGATGGGCAGAGGGCTCCGGCGGGGTCACCGGCCCCCACGGTTGTCGTAAACGGTGAGGCAGAGCGCCTTCATCGCGGTCTCCGCCCGCTTGGCGTCGAGGCCCTGGTCGATGGCTTCAAGGGCGGCGGCCGCCGAAGCCCGTACCTCGTGCGGCAGGCCCTCGTAGGCGGAGATCCGGTAGGCCATCGTGCGGCGGGCCTCACGCTCGGCTTCGGCGACCCCGTCGGGGGTGAGGGGAAAGACGGCCGCCTGGTACGTCGCGATGCAGACGAGGGCCGCGTCGGCCAGTCCCTCGGCGTAGCCGTCGGCCGGAACGGCGTCCCGGTCGGCCGTAGCGGTGACCCGCCCGGGCTGGAAGAGGGCGAGGACCTGGCGACGGGAGGAGAACGAGCCGATCCCCGCGCCCAGACCGGCCACGGCCGCGAAGACCAGTGCCATCAGCCGGCCGGACAGCAGCAGGCCGAGGCAGGCTCCCGCGACTGCACCGCACGTCACCAGGACGAACGTGATCATGAGGTGGATGCGCGCGGCGGGCTGGGACGTCATTCCAGCAGTATGCACAGCGCCACCGTCGCCGGGAGCCCTCGCCCCGGATCGGGCACCATGACACGCCTCACTCCGGATGCGGTCGAGCGTCCCCCGTCGTGCGCGTCACGCGCGGCGGTCGGCCGCGTCGAAGCGGACCAGGGACAGCGCGCCGGCGTGCAGCGAACGCTCCAGCGCCCGGTGCATGTCCGCGTCCAGGCCGCCCAGGGCCTCCGCCACCTCCTCGGCGGCGTCCCGCGCGATCTCCGCGGCCAGGTCCCCCGGCGGGGTGCGGGGTCCCAGCTTGCTCACGGCCGACGCGGCCCTGGCCGGGGTGAGCAGGCCGGTACCGTGGGCGAGCAGCCAGCCGGGGACGCCGGCCGCGCCTTCGGCGGGTGCCTGGTAGGGACGCGAGCCGTCGAACCGCTCGTCCTCGGCGAAGGCGGGCTGCTTGAACTTGGCCACGGGCCGCCTCCCGGGCTCCCGGTGCTCCCCGGCCGGTTTGACGACGAGGCCCTCGGCGAGGTTGTCCGCCAGCGTGGGCAGGCCCAGCAGACCGGGGAGCCGGGTGGGAAAGGCGACCGGCAGTTCCTGCAGCCGGGCGACCGGGCCTTCGGCCAGCAGCGGGACGCAGAGCAGCCCGGCCGCGTCCGCGGCGGCGCGGAGCGTCCGGTCGGAGACCCAGCACAGGCCGTCGTCCTCGGCGACGGTCGCGTCGAAGGGAAGCCAGAGAAGGTCGGGGGCGTACCAGACGCCGGTCTGCACGGGCTCCGCGCCCGGCGTCGACGGTACGTCGGGGTGGGGGTAGCGGCCGCCCGCGAGTTCGCCGTAGACGGTGACGACCGCCGAGGGCGGGGCCCCGCAGTGCTCGCGCAGCGTGTGTGCGCAGCGGGTCGCCGCGACCGCGAGGGCGGGCCAGATGCGGCCGACGCCGAAGAAGTCGTCCAGTCCGTCGTCTTCGAGGAGTTCGCGCCGCTTGGCGGGGTGCGCGCCGGTTTCATCGCAGACCACGGCGAAGTTGGCGCCGTGGATCTTCTCGTGGGCGACCCAGCTGCGCCCGCGGGCCTCTCCCAGCCGGCTGTTCGCGGGGATCTTCGGGTACGGGGACCAGGGGCGGGTTTCGGCAGGCACCGGGCGATGGTAGCGAGCGCACCGCCTGCGGAGCAGCGGATTTCCGCGGCGGGACCGGAGACGCTCCGCCCGGGGTCCGCAGGGGCCGCTCCGGACGGACTGCGGCATCGGGTCGGGCCGCCCCTCAGACCCGACGGGGGACCGGAGCCGGCTGCTCCCCCGCGCCTCTGGGAAAACCCGTCGTGCCGTGGCCGGTTGGCCGCCTAGCATGACCCCCCATGCCTACCAATGAACATGTCATCGAACAGGCCCTGGACCGGATCGTTGCAGGGTACGTCTTCCCCGAGAAGGCGGCCGTCGTCGACGCCGCGATCCGCAGCCGTCTCGCGGCCGGCGCGTACGAGGGCCTGGACGGGCCGGAACTCTGCGAGACGGTGACGGCGCACCTCCAGGAGGCGTGCCCGGACAAGCATCTGCGCCTGCTCTGGACGGACGAGGCGCAGTCGCTGGACCCGGCGGACGAGGACGGGGGTCAAGCCGCCTTCCTCGCGTTGCTGAGGGCGGAGAACCAGGGGGTCCGGCGCGTCGAGCGTCTGGAGGGGAACATCGGGCTCGTCGAGATCAGCCGCATCGCGACCGCCGAAGAGGGCGCGAGCGTCATCGGTGCGGCGATGCAGCTGGTCGCGCACAGCGCGGCCCTCGTGCTCGACCTGCGTGCCTGCCTCGGCGGGTCGCCGGAGGGCGCCGCGATGTGGTGCAGCTACTTCTTCCCCGACGACCAGGTGCACCTGAACGACATCTACGACCGGACCACGGACACGACCCGTCAGTACTGGACGAGCGCACACCTTCCGGGGCCGCGCTACACCGACCGCCCGGTCTACGTGCTCACCAGCGAGGTCACGTTCTCCGGGGGTGAGGACGTGGCGTACACCTTGCAGGCGCACGGCCGGGCCGTTCTCGTGGGCGGGACGACGCGGGGCGGCGCCCATCCGACCGCCCGCCACGCCGTCGCCGAGCACGTCCTCGTGACCGTGCCCACGGCCCGGGCGGTCAACGCCGTCACCGGTGGCAACTGGGAGGGCGTGGGAGTCGTCCCCGATGTTCAGGCCCCGGCGGACCAGGCGCTCGACGTGGCGCTCAAGGCCGCACTGCGGCGTGTGGAGGCGCAGCCCCGCATCGCCGCTCCGGCGCGCTGAGGCCGCTCCTCGGCGGCCGCCGGGCCGGGGGGCGTGGGACCGGCCCTCGTCTCGTCAGAGGGGATCCACGTCCAGGAAGGCCGCGAGGGCGGGGGGCTCCGCGTCGCCCCCCGGAGAACCGGGAAGGGCCAGCTCCGCCCAGATGACCTTGCCCTCGGGCGTGTACCGGGTGCCCCAGTGCTCGCTGAGCTGCGCGACCAGGAACAGGCCGCGCCCTCCCTCGTCCGTGGTGGCGGCGTAGCGCAGGTGGGGGGCGGTACTGCTGCCGTCCCACACCTCGCAGGTCAGGTTGTGGTCGCGGAGCAGCCGTACCCGCACCGGCTCGCTGCCGTGCCGCAGGGCGTTGGTGATGAGCTCGCTGAGGATCAGTTCCGTGGCGAAGCCGAGATCCGTCAGGCCCCACTCGTCGAGCTTCTTCGCCGCGACGCTCCGCATCGCGCCGACGGCGCTCGGTTCGAACGGGACGTCCCACTGCACGACCCGGTCCGGGCCGAGGGTCCGCGTCCGTGCGATGAGCAGGGCCACGTCGTCGGTCGGCCGGGCCGGCAGCAGCATGTCGAGCACGGCCCGGCAGCTGTCGTGCGGGTCCCGGTCGGGGTGGCTCAGTGCCGCGCGCAGCAGTTCCAGCCCCTCGCTGATGTCCCGGGTCCGCTCCTCGACGAGTCCGTCCGTGTAGAGGACGAGCTGGCTGCCTTCCGCCAGGTCCAGCTCCGCGGTTTCGAATGGCATGCCTCCCAGCCCCAGCGGGGGTCCGGCCGGCAGCTCCACGATCTCCGTCGTGCCGTCCGGGGCGACCACCAGAGGCGGCAGGTGGCCCGCCCGCGCCATCGTGCAGCTCTGGGCCACCGGGTCGTAGATGGCGTACAGGCAGGTCGCGCCCAGCACTCCGCCGTTACCGTCGTCTCCGTTGCCGTCGTGGTCGTGGTCGATGCGCTGGACGAGATCGTCCAGGCGGGCCAGGATCTCGTCGGGCGGCAGGTCGAGGGAGGAGAAGTTGTGCACCGCCGTACGCAGCCGGCCCATGGTGGCCGCGGCGTGCAGGCCGTGCCCGACGACGTCTCCGACGACCAGCGCGACGCGGCTGCCCGGCAGCGGGATGACGTCGAACCAGTCCCCTCCCACCCCGGACTGCGCGGGCAGGTAGAAGTGCGCCACGTCCATGGCGCTCTGCTCGGGCAGGGCGCGCGGCAGCAGGCTGCGCTGCAGGGTCACGGCGAGGGCGTGTTCACGGGTGTAGCGGCGGGCGTTGTCCATGCTGACCGCGGCGCGGGCGACGAGTTCCTCGGCCAGCGACAGCTCGTCCTCGTCGAAGGGCTCCTGCTTCTGCGACCGCCAGAAGTTCACCACTCCGAGCACGACGCCCCGGGCCATCAGAGGGGCCGCGATGAGCGAGTGGATCCCGTAGTCGACGATGGCCTGGGCGCGCGGCGGGTCCTGGGCCTGCCAGCCCGGCGCCTCCGCCAGATTGGGCACCAGCTCCGCCCGGCCGGTGCCGTATCCGCGTGCCTGGGGGGTGGACGGCAGGAAGTCGATCAGCCGGCCGACGGGGTAGAGGGGGTGGTCGGACCGGATGCCGCTGATCGCCGTGCGGCGCATGTCGGCGCCCGGTGCGGGTTCGTCGCCGTCGAGCACCTGGTCCGCCAGGTCGACCGTGACGAAGTCCGCGAACCGGGGGACGGCGACGGCGGCGAGCTCCTCGGCCGTCCGTACGACGTCGAGGGAGGTGCCGACGTCGCCGCCGGCGTCGTAGAGCAGCTTGAGGCGTCTGCGGGCCGTCTCCGCCCGGCTGGTCAGGACCTGCATCTCGGTGGAATCGCGGATGGTGACCGCGGTGCCCTCGGGCCGGCCACGGGGGTGGGTGGGACGCTGGTTGACGACGAGCAGCCGGTCTCCGGCCTCGAGGACCTCGTCGGTGGCCTCGCGGCCGGAGAGCAGCAGGTCCGCCATCCGCCCGTCCAGACCCGGTACATCCGAGATGTGGCGTCCCTCGGCGTCCTCGGGGAGGCTGAGCAGGCGCTTGGCCTCGTCGTTCGCCAGCAGCAGCCGCCCGTCACCATCGGTGATCAGCACGCCTTCGCGCACGGCGTGGAGCACCGCGTCGTGGTGCTCGTACATCCGGGTCATCTCCTGCGTGCCGAGACCGTGGGTCTGGCGGCGCAGGCGCCGGCTGATCAGGGCGGACCCCGCGGTCGCCAGGGCCAGGCCGGTGGCGGTGGCCAGGAGGATGACGGGGAGCTGGCGCTCGACGACGCTGGTGACGTTCGCCACCGTCAGGCCGGCCGACACCAGCGCGACCACCTCACCGTCGGGGCCCCTGACCGGCACCACCGCCTGGATCTCCTTGCCGAGCGGGCCCTCCACACTCTCGGTGTGCACGCGTCCGGCGAGGGAGGGCTCGATCGTGCCGACGAACTGTTTCCCGATCCGGTCCGGCTGGGGATGGGTGTAGCGGATGCCGTTGGTGTCCATCACCACGATGAAGTCCACCCCGGCGGCCTTGCGGGTCTCCTCCGTGAGGGGCTGCAGGACGGCGGAGGGGTCGGAGGTCTTCAGGGCGTCCTCCAGGCCCAGGGAGTGCGCGAAGGTCTCGGCGACGGACACCGAGCGGTTGCGTGCCTCGCGGTCGGTGTCGTGCCTCGACTGGAGCACCAGGGCCAGCAGGGCGCCGGCCGCGAGCAACACCACGATCGCCACCTGGAGGACGAATACCTGTCCGGCGACGCTCCTGATCCGGCTGCCTAGGAGTGACCGCACCGACGTGCCCGGCACGGGTGGCATGGAATGGTCACGAACCCAGTTGTAGCACTTCCGGGCGCCCATGGCTCCCGGCGTGCACGGCGTGCCTCCGGAAAGTCACACGCCGTCCTGACTCGCGGGCCCGGTCGGCGCGTCTTTCCGCCCTCGGTCCGCCCTCGGTCTGCCGTCAGCTCGACCGGCGGTCGCGCGGTGCCTCGGAGGCGGAGGCGGTGTTCGCGGCTGCGGGCGCGGGCGAAGCGGGCGGGGCCGCCGGGGGCTGGGGGGCTCCGGAGGTTTCCGGGCTCTTCTCCGGCCCGGTCGCCGTGTCCGAATCCGTTTCCGTCTCCGGCGTGCAGGTGACCTCGTCGCGCGGGGTGTAGTGGGTCTTGAAGTCCTCGCGCTTGACCTCCTTACCGCCTTGGACGAAGACACGGCCGACGGTGACGTCGAAGCCCTCGAGCGGGGTCTGGACCTCGCAGGTCGGTCCGCTGCCAGTCCGCTTGGCGGGCGGCGTGACGTTGGTGCGCGGCCCCTTGGTCGCACGTATCTCGTCGTACTTCTTCGTGCCCAGGAGGGTGATGGTCAGCGACGTGTCGGTGGATTCCGCCTGGATGTACAAGGGGTGCCCGGAGTCGTTGATCCAGCGCAGGTCGAGGGTGCCCCAGGCGACGGTGGCTTCGCGGCCCTCGGGGTAGCGCTCGATGTAGAACGAGTGGGCGCCGTACTCGACGGGCTTGACGCCTGCGAAGAACGCGGCGTTGTACATGGCGGTGGCGACCGCGGAGACACCGCCGCCGGGCGACTTCACGTACTGCCCGTCCTTGATCATGAGGCCGTCGACGAAGCCGTTTTCGGGGGTGCGCTCGCCGACCGTGCGGTTGAAGCTCCACTCCTCCCCCGGCTGGACGACGGAGCCGTTGATGAGCTCCACGGCACGGCCGATGTTGGTGATGCGGTACGGAGCGGCCGGGAACTCGACGGTGAAGGAGGAGACCTTCTCCTTGATGCCGAGGCGCCGCGTGTCTTCGCTCGTGAGGTCCGGCCGGACCGCCGCGGTGGCGAGCTCGCCGGTGCGCGCCGGGCCCGAGCGGGTCAGCAGGGGCAGGACGGCCCGTCCGAGCGCAGACTCCGTGACCGATCGGCCGGCTCGGCTCTCCGCGCCCAGCATCACGCGTCCATCCGCGTCGAGGCGGGGCACGGCGTCGCGGGGAGGCTGGGTGACTTCCGCGATCGGGCGGGCGACGGCCGGGTCGGCGAGCAGGCCCTTGGAGTCGAGCGCCGGTACGAGACGGCCCTGGTCGTCGGGCTGCATCTTCAGGTGCTCGCCGAGGACGGTGGGGCTGATGGACATGCGTTTGCCGGCGACGGTCAGCGTGACGGGCGCCGACATCGCCGGCGTCGCGAACTGCCGCATGGCCCGTCCGGTCTCCTCGGCTCCTATGCGTGGCCGGGTGCGCTCGACCGGCAGCACGACGGGGCCGGTGGCAGGCTGCAGGTAGGCGTCGCGGAGGGTGTCGAGGGCCTTGTCCTCGACCAGGGCGACGCCGGGCTGCGCGGTGACGGCCTTCGCCGTGCCCTGCTCGAACGCGATCACCCCGTCGCGGGCCTGCTGCCTGGTGGTCTCGGCCAGGCGGTCGACCGCGGCCCGGCCGGTCTGCTCGTCCAGCCGGATCACGGGCTCGATGGCCCGGTCACGGTCGGCGAAGAGGCCGCCGATGACGGTGGTCGGTCCGTATCCCGTCCGTACGGCGCGGTCGACGGTGGCGGCGGTGTCGAGTGAGAGCCCCAGGGCGGCGGGATCGGCCTTCTCGACGTGGTCGCCGATCTTCATCGCGACCGGCGCCGCGGCGGTGGGCCCGAGCTCTCGTGCGAGCGCCTGGCGTGCCTCGGCCCGGCTCATTCCACCGATGTCCACCCCGAGGACCCGCGTGCCCTGGTCGATGTCGCTGCCGAACGCGAGGCCGGTGACGTACAGGCCGCCCAGCCCGAGTACGACGGCTCCGCCCGCCATCGGCAGGGCGATCCGCTGGTTGCGGGTCCAGGTCCAGCTGCGCACGCGTCCCATGTCACTCCCGTGGCGCCGACCGGTCGAGGGTGGCGCGGACTGCGATTGCAGCCCATATACGACAATTCCGAGAAACGATGATGGCTCGTAAATCGTCGAAAAGGGGGCGAATGTAATAGTTCTCACGCTCTGGGCGGGGGCCGGCGCAGCCTGATCCGAAACCAAGGCGTGACGCGCGGGGGCCGATCGGCGGGGCCTCAGTCGTGCGCGGCGACCCCTTCACCCTCCACCGCTCGCAGCTCGGCCAGCAGGTCGCTCTGTCCGGCGAGCAGCTCGGTCAGGATGCGGCGGGCGGCACGGAGGAGCTCTGCCACGTCTCCGCCGGCGAGGGCGTAACTCACCGTCGACCCCTCGCGTATGGAGACGACGATGCCCGAGCGGCGCAGTACGGCCAGTTGCTGGGAGAGGTTCGAGGGCTCGACGTCGATCTCGTTGAGCAGACCGCGCACGGAGACGGGCCCGTTCTGGAGGAGTTCGAGGACGCGAATGCGCACCGGATGTCCGAGCATGCGGAAGAACTCCGCCTTTGCCTGGTACAGGGGTACCTGCATCGTAGAACGCTCCTGCCGAATGTGTACGGTCATGGCCGGCCGTCCGGCCGAAGGCCGCCGAGCCCCGCCGGTCTGGTTCCGGATCATGACAACTCCCGGACCCGTGCACCGCTCCCTTGAGCAGATTCGGATGTGGCGACTTGAAGAATTCTTCAAGTCATGGGCGCACGGAGTCCAGGGGCCGTCAGGCGTCACAGTTGGAGTTCGGCCTCGATGCGCTTGAGCTGGTGGCGGGCCATGGCCAGGTTCGCGTTGCGCTTGTCCAGGACGAGGTAGAGGAAGAGTCCGTCGGTGCCCCGTCCCCTGATGAGGCGGATCAGGTGGTACTGGCCTCCGAGCGTGATCAGCACGTCCTCGATGTCGTCCTTCAGCCCGAGGAGTTCCATGGTGCGCACCTTGGCCCTGATGACGTCGGTGTTGCCGGCGGCGGCGACGTTCACGTCGAAGTCCTTGCCGCCTCCAATCGTTCCCAGTGCCATGCCGCTGGTGTAGTCGACCAGCGCTGCAGCGACACTCCCCTCGATCGAGGCCATGGTCTCCTTGAGGGACGTTTCCACATTTGCCATCGGCTCCTGCTCCTACCTCATCACTCGGCTCGTCGTCACCGCATGTGCGCGGCCCGACCGTCCTGTCACGGCGACGCTACTCACAGCGGCGAGCGGTATGAGGGGAAACATTCATATCGGCCACGAGCCGTGGGGGTCTCGGTACGATGCCCCGCTCGGAGCCGGCTCTGCCCCGGCCGGACCCGGCCCTGCCCCTGCCCTGCCCCGGCCCTGTGTCAGCTTGTGCCGGCCCTGTGTCCCGGCGGCGACATGGCGGCCTGCCCGAGGCCGCGCCCGCGTGCAGCGGCGTCCCGGAAGGGCGGTCGGGTTTGGCCGGAAGCCGTCGAACGAAGGTGGCGCAGGTTCAGCCGTCGGTCGCCTCCGGGCCGGCGACGACGAAGACGTCCGACAGCGGCGCGGTGTCCGCGCTGGCGCTGATCAGCAGGTCGTACGTGCCGGGGGGCAGGACGCCGATCTCGAAACGCTGCCGCTCTCGCGGCACAGTGACGGCGCGGTCGACCACCGGCCGGCCGGTGGTCCGGTCGGTCACGGAGAGGCGGGCCCGGACCTCCGGCAGTTCGCTCTCGCTGAGCGCGCTGTTGGCTCCGATCTCGCAGACGACCGGCTCGTCGAAGAGGTAGAGGTCGTCGCCGAGGTAGCTGAACCAGGAGGTCACCGCGGCGCGCAGGTCGTCGATGCGTATGTCGTGCAGGGACTGGAGGATGCCCTTCAGGTGGGCCAGCATCGCGTCCTGGTTCTGCAGGCCGGCGTGCCGCTGCGGGACGAAGGTGCGGGCGTCCTCGGTGCCGGAGAGTGCAGCGGAGAGCTTGGGCACCGTTCCGTCGCCCCCCTCGTCCAGGTCCGCGCGGGTCAGCAGGGACTCGACCTTGTGGTCGACGATCCGCGCCGACTGCCGGGTGGGCTGGTCCATGCCGACGATGGGGTGGTAGACCACCTGGTTGGACTCCCAGGCGGGGTCCAGCCGGTTGGTGGCGGCCGCCTGCTCCATCTCGTCGAAGAAGTCGGTGAGGTGGCTGCTCCACGACGGTTGCCAGCCCGGCAGTGCCGCCTTCGCCGGGACGGCTGCCGCGCCGTCCGTCCCGTACACGCACTTGTAGACGGGCACGAGCTGGTGGAGGGCGGTGAGGGAGCGCAGGAGGCGGGTCAGGTCCTGCTCGAAGGGGCCGATCCGCTTGTGGAAGCCGTTGCACAGGAAATCGACGGCGTTGATCGAGCCGTAGTAGGGGGTGCCGAAGGTCACGATGGCCCGGGTGTCCTTCCAGCCGCCCAGCGCCTCCACGTAGTAGCGGGCGACGAGCCCGCCCATCGAGTGCCCGATCAGAACCAGTTGGGCCGCGGCGTTGCCGCTCACCTGACGCCAGTTCCGCAGCCAGACAGGGCTCTGCGCGGCGAGTCTGCGGGCTGAGGCCCGGTTGTCGCGCCGCCAGTCGTAGGGGAACGGGAAGTAGTTCTGGCCTTGCTTCAGGTCGAACTGCGCCAGCAGGAACTTCTCGATCGCCGTGTAGCCGTCGATCTTCCACAGGCCGGGCAGGGTGTGCAGATCGGGTACCAGCCGGTCGGCGACGACTCCGTCGCCGAGGTCGTCCAGGCGCCAGTCGTCCGCTCCGAGTTCGAGGGAGTGCAGTGAGCGGCCCAGGCTCGTCAGCGCGCCCAGTACAGCCTGGGGCGAGGGCGCCCACACGTCCTTGCCGCTCCTGGTGAGCACGCTTCCCGTGATCCCGGGGAGCAGTACGACGACGTCGGCCATCGGGATCCTGGCCATGAGCGGACCTCCTAGCTGCCCCCTGGGCGGTCGAACGGGTCGGACCGGTCGAACGGGTCGGCCGCGTCCCCGTAGTGCTGGTAGGCGGCCCAGGAACTCCACCGCTGCCCGCTCGGCGCCGTGTCCGGAGGCCGCCGCCCGGCTGCGCGCTCCTCGTAGAGCTTCCTGCGCGCCGCGCGCACGGCGCCGCCCACCGTCGGCGCGGCCTCACCGGCCCCGCCCGTGAACAGGTGCGTGTAGAACTGTTCGGCGAAGGTGACCCCCTGGTCGTCGGGGATGCGCCAGGCAGCCCCGATGTAGTGGCCGACACCGAGGCGGAGGAACTCGTCCGCGAGGCTCGGCACCAGCGCGGCCTGCGGGTTCCCCCACGGGCTCTGGTCGGCCACCCCGGGCGGTGCGGCCGGCGCGCCGGGGCCGGGGGCGCCGCCGAGCCGGGCCGTGTAGCAGGCGTTGGCCACGACGATCAGGGGCGGTCTTTCGAGCAGGGCCAGTTCCTGGGCGGTCAGCAGGCCGTCCGCGAACACCCAGCCCGTACGCCGGCCCGTACCGGAGACGTCGAAGTCGCTGTGGCCGCAGTAGTGGACGATGTGGTTGCCCCCGCACAGCAGGACCCGCAGGACGTCCAGCCGCCTCGCGGGGTCGACGCCCGGCTGCCGGGTGGAGTTCGCCGCCCCGACGAAGAGGCTGACCTTGGCGCCCAGGTCCTTGAGCTGGGTGGCGACGGCGAGGGCCTCTCGACGGGCTCCCGGCAGCTGGAACCCCTTCTCCGGGTCTCCCGGGTCTCCGATCACGAGGGCGCGCAGCGGTCCATCCGAGAGTCCGTCGGTCATCACGCGCGAGTACGGAGTGCGCAGTTGGCGGGACATCTGGGTGCGGATCGCCAGGGGATCGCGCTTCTCGCCGCCGGACTGCTGGATCTCGGCGAGGAACTCCCAGGGGACGGAGGCCGTGTCGCGGTCCAGTTCCAGCAGCACCGTGGCGTCGTCTGTGAACAGCCGCTGGAAGTCGGGTGGCACGACGAACCGGGACAGCAGATCGGGAAGTTCGTGTGCGTCTTCGACCGTCGGCTCCGTCAGCCGGTCCACGAGCTCCCGCAGCAGGTCCATGTCCACGGGGACGAGCCGCTCCGGTACGGTGGCCCGTCCCGTCAGTGCCGCCCAGCGCAGGCCGCCGACGCCCGACTGGACGGACATCCGGACGGGCAGGGAGCCGTCCTGGGCCTCCACGGGGCTGCGGACCGTCAGGGACAGCTCGGTGCGCTCCACTTCGGCCAGGTGAAGAAGCTGCTCGCGGATCTTTGTCTGGATGTTCGGGTCGAAGCCGGCCAGTACGGTGCGCAGGACCTCCTCCTCCGGCGGCGGATCCGGGCAACCCGGCATTCCGTCGCGGGTGGCCGGCCCGGCCCGCCCCGCGAGCCCGGTCAGCGCCGTCAGGGCGTACACCGCCGCGGAAGGTCCGAAGAGCTGGCCGCCGCTCTCCTCGCGCAGCTCCGGGCAGATCCGCAGCTGCGGCAGCTTTTCGGCGGCGTTGGTCAGCGCGAGGTGCAGTTGCTCCGCGCGCAGCCGGTCGATCTCGACGACGAACACGTCCGTGAGCCGGGGCGGTGGCGTCGGCGGGCTGAGTGGGGCCAGGACGCCGGCGAACCCCCTGACGAGGGCGCGGGCCGCCTGGGTCACGGTCAGATTGCCCGTGCCCGAACCGACGAGCACGGTCGCCAGGGTCCCCACGTGGCCGAGGGCGACCCCTTCACCCAGGAGCGAGGCGTACATCTGGACGGCGCGGCGTTCCGTCAGGGTGCCCATCGGGCCCATGCCGACGACGGCGGCCGACCGCACCGGTCCCTCTTTGCAGGGGAAGTACGTGACCTCTCCCAACTGACCGTCTATCCAGCCGAGTTTGGTGTGCTCCGTGATGAGCCGACGGGGGTCGACGGAGATGGCGCGGTCCAGTGCGAGTTCCGCGGCCGCGGGTACTACCGACTGGTAGTGGCCGGTGACGTGCAGATCGGCGGCGACCTGCGCGAGATCACCCCACACCACAGAGATGTTGAGTGTTGGACCATCGGTCCGCGGTGGCTGATCGGGGGCCGGAGCGGAGCGCTGTACGGGATTGGAGGCCGTCGGCGGTGTCTCCAGCAGGTCGGCGATGCGAGCGGCGGGGGTGCTCACCACGCTCCTCCTTCGAGTCGCCCGAGCTTCTCGTTCCGGGTACGTCTCACCGGTCTCCCCAACAGGATTATCCCACTGTTTCGGGAGTCAGCCATGGGGAGGACGACCACTGCCGAGACTCCGGGGCCACCCGGGACGAGCGGGACCGGCGGGACCGGCCGTGGCGTCAGCGGGGTTCCCCTCCGCCCGCACGCCCCCACGGCAGGCGGCAGCGGCAGGCGGCAGGTGCCGCGATGCTTCCACGCTTCCACGGTGGCGACGGCGGGACTTCGCCGTGGCCCCGGAATGCAGGCAACCCGAACCTGAAGCGGGCCCACCGGCCCGGCCCGGCGCCAACACCGCCCCTGCTGGCGGGGGTTGCGGGACCGCAGCCGTGGCGGCAAGCGGGGACCCGGGGCAACTTCACTCAGCCTGGAGGAGCAACTCGGCATACGCCCGTGGTGCGTTGCCGTCGCGGGATCATCAGGTTAGATTTCTGGAAACTGATTCTAATTCGAGCGGGGCAGACGTGTTAGAGCTGAGGGGGAGCGGGGCTCAGCCGCTCGAGGCGGAGGATCCGCGCCGCATCGGGTCGATTCCGCTGGCGGGCCGGCTCGGGGCCGGCGGCATGGGCCGGGTGTACCTCGGGGTCCGGGACGGACGGTACGTCGCCGTCAAGCAGCTGCTGTCCTCCGTCGTCGGCGAGGACGAGGACTTCCTGCGCCGCTTCGGGCACGAGTTGGACAACCTCGCCCGACTGCCCGCGGACGCCACCGCTCCGCTGCTCGCCGGCGACCGCACGGCGAGGCCCCCGTGGTTCGCCACCGCCTACATCCCCGGGATCACCCTGCGGGAGGCCATCGGGCTGCACGGCGGCCCACTGCCGGCGCACGCGCTGTGGCTGCTGCTGCGGGAGGCGGCGTCGGGTCTGGCGGCGGTGCACGCGCTGGACGTGGTGCACCGGGACCTCAAGCCGTCCAACGTCATGCTGACCGTCGACGGTCTCACCCTCATCGACTTCGGTGTGGCGCGGGCCGCCGAGCAGAGCCAGCTGACCCGGACCGGCATGGTCGTGGGGACACCCGCCTACATGGCTCCCGAACAGGCTTCGGGAACACGGCGGTTGAGCGGCGCCACCGATGTGTTCGCGCTGGGCTCGGTCCTGGCGTACGCGGCGTGCGGCCAACCGCCCTTCGGCGACGAGTCGGGACACGGCGTGCTGTACCGGATCGTCCACGAGGAGCCCGGCCTGGAGCCGCTGCGGGAGCTGGAGCCGGACCTCGCCGATCTCGTCGCGGCCTGCCTCGACAAGGATCCCGACGGCCGCCCCACCGCCGCCGAACTCCTCGAACGTGCCGCGCAGCACGGCCCCTTCACCGCGCCCCTGTGGCCGGCGGCCATCACCGAGCGGCTGACCGAGCGGGCCGCCTTCGCCGCGAACGTGCAGGAGGCCGACGTACCCACCCTCCCGCTCACGGGTGGGAAGCCGGACGCGGAACCGGGGGCGGAGCCGGCGCAGGCTCCGGGCAAGGAGCCGGAGGCCGCCGGACCGGAGCCGACGCCCGAGGCCACCTCCGGACCGGACGGCACGGAACGACCGGAACGGCTCGAACGGCTCGAACGGCTCGAACGGCTCGAACGACCGGAGCGGCGGCGGCGTACCCGCGTCTTCCTCGCCGTCGTGCCCGTCGTCGTGGTCGCGAGCGGTACGACCCTCGCCATCCAGCACCTGCCGTACACGTTCTCGCCGAAGGCCGGGGCACAGTCCGCCCCGTCCGCCGCGGCCACGGCGCCGGCCGACCCGTCGGCCTCGACGGCGGCGGGCGGCGCCCCTTCGGGTACGGCGTCACTCCCGCAGTCCCCGGGCCCGGAGCAGGGACAGGTGCAGGGACAGGCGCAGGGAGGGGCCGGCGGCGCCCCGGTCACGGCGGTCGGCGGCACCGGTGCCGGCCCCGGCCCGGCCTCCGGCGGCGAAGCTCAGACGGGCCCGGGCGGATCCGGGAACTCCGGCGGCCCCGCGAACGCGGGCGGCAGCGGCAGTACGCGCCCCGCCGGCGGCGGGACGTCCACGACCCCCACGGCGGCACCTCCGGCGCCACCCGAGTCGGGCACCTACCGGTACCGCAACGGCAACAACGGCGAGTGCATCACTCAGGTCTTCGGATCCTCGGACTCCGGCGACTGCGGTGACGCGACCGCCCGCTGGACCGTACGGAGCACGTCGGGCGGCGGCTTCAAACTCGTCAACCAGCAGAGCGGCCAGTGCCTGTACTCCAACGGGCTCGGCCAGGCCGTCTTCGTGGGCGCCTGCGCCCAGGAGATCGGCAGGGTGTGGCGTACCGGTGCCTCGGGCAGCCTGCGCAGTGACCTCGGCGGCGGCTGCCTCGACCTGGGCATGAGCAGCGGCCTGGTGACGAAGACGTGCGGCGGCGAGGGCTCGCAGCGCTGGACGAGGAGCTAGGCCACGTCGTCCACGTCGTCCACGTCGTCCACGTCCGGTCCCTCTGGCGGTACCAGGACGGCTCTCCCCAGCGGACGAGCCTGAGAGCGCTGGTCGGGTCGCTACCCGGACGCCCTGCCGCGGCCCGCGGGCCCGCCCTTCGTGGGCGGGTGCCCGGCCTTCGCCGGTCTCGGCGACGCTGCGGGCAGCGGCGGGAGGGCCGTCTCGTAGAGCCAGGCCGACACCAGGTCGTCCAGTGAGTCGGCCGCGTACCGGGCCACGTGGTGGGTGAAGCCGGCGGTGGTCACCACTCCGAAGCGGTGCACGGCGACCCAGTCCCGCAGCATGCGGAAGAACGCGTCGTCGCCCAGGGCACAGCGGATCGCGTGCACGGCCAGTCCACCGCGCTGGTAGAGGCGGTCGTCGAACATCAGCTTGCGGCCCGGGTCGGCCAGTCGCAGGTCCTGCGGCTGCGAGGCGAGCAGCCGGTGCGCGGCGGCCGCCAGCTGCTGCGCGGTGCGGCCGCCCGAGTGCTCCGACCAGAGCCATTCGGCGTACTTCGCGAAGCCCTCGTTCAGCCAGATGTGCCGCCAGTCGGCGATGGTCACGCTGTTGCCGAACCACTGGTGCGCGAGCTCGTGCGCGATGAGGCGTTCCGAACCGCGCACGCCGTCCACGTGGTTGGCGCCGAAGGTGGAGAGGCCCTGGGCCTCCACCGGGACGTCCAGCTCCTCGTCGGCGATGACCACGGCGTACTCGCCGAAGGGGTAGGGGCCGAACAGTTCCTCGAACAGCTGCATCATGGCGGGCTGCCGGGCGAAGTCGCGGGAGAACTGCGGCAGCAGGTGCGCCGGTACGTGGGCGCGCTGCGGGACGCCCCCGAGGCCGGGGTCGCCGAGCCCGGGGTCGCCGAGCAGCACCGTCTGGTACATGCCGATGGACAGGCCGACCAGGTAGCTGGAGGTCGGCGCGGGCTGCTCGTAGACCCAGGTGGTCGTGCTGGCCTTCGTCGTGCGGGTGAGCAGCCGGCCGCCCGCGACGACCGTGTAGGGGGAGGGCGTGTTGACCGAGATCTGGTACGAGGCCTTGTCGGCGGGCCGGTCGTTGCACGGGTACCAGGAGGGCGCGCCGACGGGCTGGCTGGCCACCAGTGCGCCGTCGGTCAGTTCCTCCCAGCCGAGGCCGCCCCAGGGGCTGCGCACCGGCTTGGGGTTGCCCGCCCAGTGCACCTCCACGGTGAACGCGGCCCCGGCGGGCAGCGGCTTGGCCGGACGGATGCGGAGCCGTCCGCCCCGGTGGGTGTAGTGCGGCGCCCGGCCGTTCACCAGGACGCGGCCTGTTTTGAAGTCGGCCAGGTTGAGGTGGAACTCGGTGAGCGGTGCCCGTCCGGCGATCGCACTGAGCCGGGCCGTCCCGGCGAGCCGGTTGGGAGCGGGACGGTAGTCCAGAGCGAGCTCGTACCGGTGTACACGGAAGCGGGAGTCGCCGTTGGCCGGAAAGTACGGGTCCGATCCCGCTGTCTGCTGGCCGCTCACTGCCGCTCCCTGCGCTGTGCTCGTACGAGGTGCCCGAGTGCGGCTACCGCCACGCCTCGATCGGATTGCCCAGCCAGCGGGTGTCGGCGGGGACGGACTCCCCGGCCATCACGAGGGAGGCGGGGCCCAGGGTGCTGCGGGCCCCGACCGTGCTCCCGGGCAGGACGATTCCGCCCGGGCCCAGGGTGGCGCCCTCGCGCAGGACCACAGTATCCGTCCTCAAGATCCGGTCGTGGAAGAGGTGTGTCTGCAACACACAGCCGCGGTTCACGCTGACCCCGTCACCCAGCTCGACCAGGTCCGTTTCGGGCAGCCAGTAGCTTTCGCACCACACGCCGCGGCCGACCCGGGCACCGAGCGCGCGCAGCCACAGGGCCAGCAGCGGCGTACCGGGCACCGATCCGGCCAGCCAGGGCACGGCCAGTACCTCCACGAAGGTGTCGGCCAGCTCGTTGCGCCAGACGAAGCCGCTCCACAGGGGGTGCTCCCCCACCCGGTGCCGGCCCACCAGCAGCCACTTCGCGGCCACCGCGACCGCACAGGCGGCCACGCCGGCGGCGAGCAGGGTCGCCCCGGACAGCAGCGCGGCTCCGCCGAGTCCCAGGCCGCTCGTGGTGATCAGTGCGCAGAGCGCGGCCACGGTCAGTACGGCCAGCGCGGCCGAGCAGAACACCGGGACGAGCCGGCACAGCTCGACCAGACCGCGCGCCCACAGCAGACGGGCGGGCGGGTGGTACGTACGGCTCTGGTCGGCGTCGGCGGCGGACCGGGGCAGCCGGACCGGGGGCAGTCCCAGGTACGAGCTGCCCTTCTTGGCCTTCTTCGGCGTGGCGGACAGCACGCCGACCAGCCCGTCGTCCGGGACGGTGCGGCCGGGCGCGGTCATGCCGGAGTTGCCGAGGAAGGCCCGGCGGCCGATCTCGGAGTGTCCGATGCGCACCCATCCGCCGCCGAGTTCGAAGGGGGCGGTCAGTGTGTCGTCGGCGAGGAACGCGCCTTCGCCCACAGTGGTGAGGCTGGGCAGTGCGAGCACGGTGGACACCTCCGCGCCCCGGCCGATCTTCATGCCGAGCAGCCGCAGCCACACCGGTGTGATCAGCCCGGCGTACAGCGGGAAGAGCGTGTCCCGGGCCAGGTCCATCAGCTGGGTGACCGTCCAGACCTGCCAGCCGACCCGGCTGTGCGTCGGATGGACGCCCGTGCGCAGCCCGAGGCTGAGCAGGCGTACGGCGACCAGGAGCAGCAGCGCGTAGGCGAACCCGAAGGCGAGCGCCCCGGGCACCACAGCCGCCAGGGCTCCGCGCAATGCTTCGGGGATCCCGGCGTCGGCGGGCACGAACCGGCTGACCACAAGGAGGGCCGGCACGGTGGCGAGCACGGGCAGGACCGTGAGGCCGAAGCCGGTCGCCCCGTACATGGCCCGCCAGTGCAGCCCCCGCGGCGGTCGGTCCCGGGGCCAGTTGCGCTTGGCCTTGCCGAGCTTGCCGGCGGGGGCTCCGGCCCAGCGCTGGCCGGTCGGGATCTGGCCGACGACGGCGGAGCCGGGGGCCACTTCGGCCCGCTTTCCGACGCGCGCTCCGGGGAAGAGGATGCTACGGGTGCCGACCACCGCTCCGGCGCCGACCTTGACCGGGCCGATCTCGAGGCGGTCTCCGTCCAGCCAGTGCCCGGAGAGGTCCACCTCGGACTCCACGGCGCAGCCGCGGCCGAGTTTGAGCATGCCGGTGACGGGCGGCAGCGAGTGCAGGTCCACCTCGGGACCGATCTTGGCGCCGAGGGCCCGCCCGTAGCGCTCAAGCCAGGAGCCGGTGAGCGAGGTCGCGCCGGTGTACTCGGCCAGCCGCTCGGCCGTCCACAGCCTCAGGTGGACGCTTCCGCCGCGCGGGTGGCGCCCGGCCTTGACCCCGCGCAGCAGCAGTCGTGCGCCGCCGGCGGCGAGTGCGAGGCGGCCCGGCGGGCTGAAGAGCAGGGCCGCGCCGGCGGCGACGAGCCACCACGAGGCGGCCGGCGCCCACGGATGGGGCCCGAACCAGTGCAGGACGTTGCCCAGGGCCAGCAGGGCCACCGTCCAGCGCAGGCCGACGAGGGTGAAGAGGGGGAGCAGCAGGAGCGACTGGATCACCTTGGTCCGGAGCGCAACCGGCGTGACGGTCCGGGCCGCGCCGTCGTCCTGTACGGACTTCTCCAGGCGCCGGGCCAGCTTGCGCAGGGTGGGCTGCTGGTAGATGTCGAGTACGGCCGCGCGCGGGTAGCGGGTGCGCAGGCGGGTGGTGAGCTGGGCGGCGGCGAGGCTGTTGCCGCCGATCGCGAAGAAGTCGTCGGCGGCGCCGGCGACGGTGACTCCGAGGGTTTCGCTCCACTGTTCGGCGAGCCAGGCCTCGGTGCCGTACAGCTGCTCGGTGCGGCCGGGGGTCTCCAGTTCGGGAAGCGGCCAGGGCAGCGCGTCGCGGTCCACCTTGCCGGAGGTGCGGGTCGGCAGTTCGCCGACCGGCGCGAGCAGCGGCACGAGGGCTGCGGGCAGCTCGGAGCGCAGCCGTTTCACCGCCGCGGAGTGGTCCCAGCCCTCCTGGGTGACCAGATAGCCGACGAGCAGCTGGTTGCCGCTGCGCGCCGTACGGACGGCGGCGGCCGCGCCGGCCACACCGGGCAGGGCCTGCAGCGCCGCGTCGACCTCGCCCAGCTCGATCCGGCGGCCGCCGAGTTTGATCTGCTCGTCGCCGCGGCCGAGGAAGACCAGCCCCTCGGGTTCGGCGCGGACGAGGTCACCGCTGCGGTAGGCGCGCTGCCAGCCGAGCGACTCCAGCGGGGCGTACTTCTCGGCGTCCTTCTCGGGGTCGAGGTAGCGGGCCAGGCCGACGCCGCCGATCACGAGCTGGCCGCTGCCGCCCATCGGCACGGGCTCGCCGGACTCGTCGACCACGGCCAGTTCCCAGCCGTTGAGCGGCAGGCCGATACGGATCGGCTCCTCACCGGTGAGCAGGGAGGCGCAGGCGACGACGGTGGCCTCGGTGGGGCCGTACGTGTTCCAGACCTCGCGGCCCTCGGTGACCAGGCGCTGGGTCAGCTCGGGCGGGCAGGCCTCGCCGCCGAAGATCAGCAGCCGGACCTCGTTCAGGGTCTCGGGCTCCCAGAGCGCGGCGAGGGTCGGAACGGTGGAGACCACGGTGATCTCCTGCTCCGCCAGCCAGGGGCCGAGGTCGGCGCCGCTGCGCACCTGGGAGCGCGGTACGGGCACGAGGCAGGCGCCGTGGCGCCAGGCCAGCCACATCTCCTCGCAGGAGGCGTCGAAGGCGACGGAGAGTCCGGCCATGACCCGGTCGCCGGGTCCGATCGGCTCCTCGGTGAGGAACAGCGCGGCCTCCGCGTCGACGAAGGCGGCAGCGCTGCGGTGGCTGACTGCGACGCCCTTGGGCCGGCCGGTGGAACCGGAGGTGAAGATGATCCATGCGTCGTGCTCGGGGCCGGGGCGCGCGGCGGCGGTGCGGACGTCCCCGAGAGCGGTGACGTCGATGCGTGCTCCCGCGCCGAGCACCGCCCGTACCCCGGCCTCCCGGAAGACCAGCTCGGCCCGCTCGTCCGGGTCTTCGGCGTCGACCGGCACGTAGGCGGCGCCCGCGGCGAGGACGGCGAGGACGGCCACGTACAGCTCGTTGGTCCCGGACGGCACGCGGACGCCGACCCGGTCGCCGAGACCCACTCCGGCGGCTGCCAGGGCGCGCCGTGTGCGCTCGACCTCGGCGGCCAGCGCCCGATAGGTCAGACGGGTGGTTCCGTCGTCCAGGGCGGGCTCGTCGGGGTACGCCCGTACGGAGGCCTCTAAGACGTCGACGAGGGTGCGGGTGGGGGCTGCGGGCCCGGCGGAGAAGCGGGCCGACTTGCCCGCCTCCTCGTACCCGTCCTCGTCTGCGAGCAGGGTGAGTTCACCGCGCTCAGGTGTGGCTGCCATAGGCCCTCGCGTCTCGTTCCCGGCAACGTCCGGGTCGCCCGGCGGAGCCCGGGTCTGCCCGGGTTGTTCCGGTCCGCGCCGAACAACCCACCAGCCTAGTGCGCCGTCAAGGATTTTCCCGTTGAAGCCTTGGGTGTGGCCGGAAGATGCGCAGGGGTCGGTCAGTGCTCTGCGGTGTAGCGGATCCGCGCCCACAGGGGGAGCGCGAACCAGCACAGGAGGTACCAGGCCAGCACCCCGGCCACCAGCCACGGGACGAGGGCGTTGTGGGTGGCCACGCGCAGGACCAGGAAGAGGGCCGCGGTGCACGTGGCCAGCAGCAGGACGAGGCCGGTGAAGGTGAGGCGCGACGCCCATGCCACCGCCTCCGGTTTGATCCGGCGGCCTGAGACGATGCGGTGGAAGGCGACGGGCCCGATGAGCGCACCGGTCGCCAGGGAGCCGAGGACGACCGTGACTATGTAGATCGTCTTGTCGGTTTGCGGAAGATCGTGGAAGAGCGGGGTGAAGACCACGGTCAAGAGGAAGCCGAAGAGGATCTGGACGCCCGTCTGGGCGACGCGGATCTCCTGGATCAGCTCCTGCCACTGCCGGTCGGCGCGCTCCATGGCGCTCTCGTCCCTGGCGCGCTCGCTCTGGCCGCTCGCACTTCGGTCGGTCGCGTCAGACATGCCGTCGTCTCCCTGGGTCGCTCGCATCCGGTCGCAGCCGCCCGTCCCCGGGCGGCTGCGTCTCCACCCCGTGCAGACCGGCTCTTGTCCGCCGGACTCCCACTCTCGGGCCGACGTACCGCGTTCACCACCGCACCGAGCTGCTGCGGCGAACGAGCGGCCGGGCAGGCCCGGGGTGTTGTGCGGCGCCTACCCTTTGCGCGCCCGCCCACTCCCCCACACTTCCGGTGCGCGCCCGCTCGTCCTGCGGGCCTTCTTCCGGGGACCATGCGGAGAACAGCCGGCAGGCCCGGTGCACCGCTGGCGCCGAGGAGTCACCGGGCCGCGCCGCCGACCGTCGCCGTGCAGCCTCCGTCAAGCCGGGGCGTCGCCGGCGCAGGCCGGGCACAGGCCGCGGTAGGTGACCTCGACGCCCGACACCGTGAAGCCGAAGCGCTCCTCCGCCGGGAGGCCGGTCAGCGGGTCGCCGGTCGGGTGGACGTCGCGGATGAGTCCGCAGGCGGAGCACACCAGGTGCTGGTGCGGGTGGTGCGCGTTGGGGTCGTACCGTTTGGCGCGGCCGTCGGTGCTGACTTCGACGACCTCGCCGAGGGCGACCAGCTCCCCCAGGGCGTTGTAGACGGTGGCCCGGGAGATCTCCGGCAGCCGCTGCGCCGCGCGGGCGTGCACCTCGTCGGCCGTGAGGTGGACGTGGTCTCCGTCGAGGACCTCCGCGACCACTCGTCGCTGGGAGGTCATCCGCCAGCCACGCCCTCGCAGCCGCTGCAGCAGGTCACTCATATCGGCTCACCTGTTCAGGTTCGACGGGTACCCGAAGTTCGTCGGCCGACATCCGGGATCCGATTGAATAGGGGCTTGGTGTGCTTCTTGACTTGGACTCTGTCCATCGTAGGATCGGTTTCGCAGATAGCCAAGAGACAGGAAGACCCCCGAGCGGCAGGTGACGGAGACGTGACGGACCACCGCCCGGGAGCTGCGCGGGGCCGAAGCAGCAGCCGGGCGCTCGCGTCGCCTCTTCGAGACCGTCCGGGACGGTGAGCGCCTCGGCGTCGATGTGATCGGCCGGGCCGACGTCCGCACACCGGGGCCTTCACCCCGGACAGTTCCACCGCATTCAGTCCTGAGCACCGCGATCCGCCTGGTACGGAAGGATTCCCATGTCTGAGAACCACGATGCAATCGTCACGGACGCCACGCCTGAGGGCGGCGGTGGCTGCCCTGTCGCGCACCAGCGCGCCTCGCACCCCACCCAGGGTGGCGGCAACCGCCAGTGGTGGCCGGAACGGCTCAACCTGAAGATCCTCGCCAAGAACCCCGCCGTGTCCAACCCGCTGGGTCAGGACTTCGACTACGCCGCGGCGTTCAGCACGCTCGACCTCCCGGCGGTGAAGCGTGACATAGCCGAGGTGCTGACGACCTCCCAGGACTGGTGGCCCGCGGACTTCGGCCATTACGGCCCCTTCATGATCCGCATGGCGTGGCACAGCGCGGGCACCTACCGGATCAGCGACGGCCGCGGCGGAGCCGGGGCCGGCCAGCAGCGGTTCGCCCCCCTCAACAGCTGGCCGGACAACGGAAACCTGGACAAGGCCCGCCGCCTGCTGTGGCCCGTAAAGAAGAAGTACGGCCAGAGCCTTTCGTGGGCCGACCTCATGATCCTCGCCGGCAACGTCGCCCTGGAATCGATGGGCTTCGAGACCTTCGGCTTCGGCGGCGGCCGTGCGGACGTCTGGGAGCCCGACGAGGACGTGTACTGGGGTCCCGAGACCACGTGGCTCGGCGACGAGCGCTACACGGGTGACCGCGAGCTGGAGAACCCCCTCGGCGCGGTCCAGATGGGCCTCATCTACGTCAACCCGGAGGGCCCGAACGGCACTCCGGACCCGCTCGCCGCTGCGCGCGACATCCGTGAGACGTTCCGTCGGATGGCGATGAACGACGAGGAGACGGTCGCGCTGATCGCGGGCGGCCACACCTTCGGCAAGACCCACGGCGCGGGCCCCGCGGAGAACGTCGGCGACGACCCCGAGGCCGCCCCGATCGAGCAGCAGGGCTTCGGCTGGAAGAACACCTACGGCAGCGGCAAGGGTGGCGACACGATCACCAGCGGCCTGGAGGGCATCTGGACGAACACCCCGACCACCTGGGACAACAGCTTCTTCGAAATCCTCTTCGGCTACGAGTGGGAGCTGTTCAAGAGCCCCGCCGGCGCGCACCAGTGGCGGCCGAAGGAGGGCGCCGGCGCCGGTACCGTGCCGGACGCCCACGACGTCTCCAAGAGCCACGCCCCGACGATGCTGACGACCGACCTCTCGCTGCGGTTCGACCCGGCGTACGAGCAGATCTCGCGGCGCTTCCTGGAGCACCCCGCCGAGTTCGCGGACGCCTTCGCCCGCGCGTGGTTCAAGCTGACCCACCGCGACATGGGCCCGATCGTGCGTTACCTCGGCCCCGAGGTCCCGGCGGAGACCCTGCTGTGGCAGGACCCGCTCCCGCCGGTGACGCACGAGCTCGTCGACGCGGATGACGTCGCCGCCCTCAAGGAGCAGGTCCTCGCCTCGGACCTGACGGTGTCCCAGCTCGTGGCCACGGCGTGGGCCTCGGCCTCGTCCTTCCGCGGCAGTGACAAGCGGGGCGGCGCCAACGGCGCGCGCATCCGCCTGCAGCCGCAGAGCGGGTGGGAGGTGAACGAGCCCGACCAGCTGGCGACGGTCCTGCGCACACTGACGGGCATCCAGGAGTCCTTCAACTCCGCGCAGAGCGGCGGCAAGCGGATCTCGCTCGCCGACCTCATCGTGCTCGCCGGCGCCGCCGCCGTCGAACAGGCCGCCAGTGACGCCGGACACGACATCCGTGTGCCCTTCACGCCGGGCCGCGTCGACGCGTCGCAGGAGCAGACGGACGTGGAGTCGTTCGCCGCGCTCGAACCGACCGCGGACGGGTTCCGCAACTACCTCGGGAAGGGCAACCGGCTGCCGGCCGAGTACCTGCTGCTCGACCGGGCGAACCTGCTGAACCTCAGCGCCCCCGAGATGACCGCCCTGGTCGGGGGCCTGCGCGTGCTGGGCGCGAACCACCAGCAGTCGCCGCTCGGCGTCCTCACCGCCACCCCTGGCTCCCTCACCAACGACTTCTTCGTCAACCTGCTCGACCTGGGCACGACGTGGACGGCGACGTCCGGGGACGCGAACACGTTCGAGGCCCGCGACGACGCGACGGGCCGGGTCAAGTGGACCGGCAGCCGTGCCGACCTCGTCTTCGGATCGAACTCGGAGCTGCGCGCGCTCGCGGAGGTCTACGCGAGCGACGACGCGAAGGAGAAGTTCGTGAAGGACTTCGTCGCGGCGTGGAGCAAGGTGATGGACCTCGACCGGTTCGACCTGGTCTGATCCTGCCGTCCGGCCGGCCGCCCCGGCCGGCCCCCGCATCCCCGCCTCCTGCGGCCGGGCTTCGTGCGAAGCCCGGCCGTCGGCGGATGCGGCACCGGTCCGTGCGCCGGCGACACCACGGCGGCGGGCCGCATGCCGGGCTCCCCCGGCCAGGGACACGCCCCGCCCGGCAGCGCCGACCACTCGCCCGTCCACGGGGCGTACCGCGTCTGGTCGGGACAGCGGACGGAAGGCCGGGGGCTGGGCCGGGGACTGGGCCGGGGGCTGGGCCGGAGTCCTCTCGACGACCGGCAGATCGCACTGGCGTCGGCCGCACTCGACCGCGCTGCGGAGCGCTGGTACCGGGTGGCGGAGGGTGAGACGCTCCACTGGCCCTGGTGACGTGTTGCGTGTGGCCCGGCCGGTCTACGAATCCGCGTGGGCACGGCCGAAGACGAGCCGGATCGCGCTGATCGTCAGATCGGGATCGTGCACCTGTACGTAGTGGTCGCTCCCGGTGGCCAGGAGGTGCGGGGTCTGGTTCCCCAGCTCCACCAGCGTCTGCTGTGCCTGGGGCCAGGCCCGCTCGACGGTGTCCAGGAGGGTCTTCGGAGTGCCGGGCGGCGCGGCGAACGGTTCCGTCTTGCTGAGGACGGCCATGGGTACCCGGGGCAGGGGCTTCGCCGCGGTGACGGTCTCGATCGAGCCGTCGATGTCGGCCTTCTCGAATGCCGGCTGCGCGTCGAAGGGCGTGCCGGGGTGGTTGAGCAGCTTGCGGTACGCGGCCCACTGCCCGCCGAGGAGGGACCGGACGTCCGTGCCGAAGGCGTCGACGAACACCAGACCGGCCGTCTTCTCCGGGTGCCGCTGGGCGTAGAGCCGGGTGATCATCCCACCGAAGGAGTGACCGACGAGGAGGTAGGGGCCCGGCAGGCGCGCGGTGGTCAGCAGTCGGTCGAGATCGTCGGCCATGGCGGTGAGCGAGCGGGTGCCGTCGAGCGGCGTGCTGCGGGTGGTGAGCGACAGGGGTTCGGAGTACCGGATGGTTCCCGGCCGGTCGTAGACGCACACTCGCGCGAACGCCGCGACGCCCGGGAACACGGCCGGGGACTTCGGTACGGGCGGCCGGGTGTCGGTGAAGGTCCACGTGTCGGAGGAATCGTGCAGCCCGGATTCCAGAATGACGATGGGGCGGCCGCTGCCCTTGCAGCTCAGATGGAGGGTGCGGCCGCCACCCACCGCGATCCGCCCTGAGTAGTCACCGGTGGCCGGTACGGGAGAGGGGGAGGCGGGCGCGCCGCGGAGCGCCGCGGGGCCGCCGCACCCGGGAACGGTCGCCAGGATCACCGCGATCACCGCGGCGGTCAGGGCCGGCATTCGCTGTCGCATCGGCTCTCCGAGTCGTCCTTCGTCGGTGCCCCGCCCCTGGTATCCGCCCCCGGAGTCCGGACCCCCTCTCCCGCCCACGTTCCGGCTCGGCCCGGTCCACGGCCCGATCATCCGCCATGAGGGGCCGGGGCCGCGGCATTGCCCGCACGGGTGTCGCAGCCCCGGGCCGCGGCCGGGGCGCGTCCTAGCGGGTCATCGCCAGGGCGATCTCCCGGTCCACACCGTCGAGTTCCTCCTGGCGGTCCATCAGCATCAGCTGCTCCTTGTAGTGGGTCAGCGCGGTGACGAGCAGGCCTGCCCGCTCTGGCTCCATGGCGCACATGCGGCGCGCGGCGGCGACCGACTCGGCCCGCAGAGCCAGGGCTACGCCGTGGTCGTGCGCGAAGTCCTGGCGGCTGTACTCGTACAACGCGACGGTCAGCAGGGGCAGATAGGCCAGCGGACTCACCTGGGCGAGCACGCGGTAGGCGGCGACCTCTTGTCGGACCGGCAGTGTCTGTGATCCGAGGAGGGCCACTCGGGCTCGGAGTACCGCGTCGTGATTGATGTGCGCCGTGTACGTCATGACGGTGATTCTCAAAGCCGCACAGGGGTCCAAACAAGGGCAATCGACTGTGCCCTTGGTCCTACGAAAACGCCCTCTGACCTGTCATGATGGATACGTCATACTCCTGTGCCCGTCCCGGACGCTCCGTCAGCAGCCGAGGAAGGACAGGCGGACCCGGCGCCGGGGGTTGTCCCGGTTGGTGTCCACGAGGGTGACGGACTGCCAGGTCCCCAGCTCCAGTGTTCCGTCGATCACCGGCAACGTCGCGTGGGGCGGGACGATCGCGGGCAGTACGTGGTCCCGCCCGTGGCCGGGGGAACCGTGCCGGTGCCGCCAGCGTTCGTCGGCCGGCAGCAGGAACCCGAGGGCGGTCAGAAGGTCGTCGTCACTGCCCGCACCCGTCTCGATGACGGCGAGCCCGGCGGTCGCGTGCGGCGTGAAGATGTTGAGCAGCCCGCTCCGGCCCCGTGCCACCTCCGCCAGAAAGGAGGCGCAGGCCTCGGTCAGGTCGTGGACGGTCTCCCGGTCCCCGGTCGTCACATCGATGGTGCGCGAAACGAAGATGTCGGCCATGGCCCCATCCTCATGCCGTGGCTCGTCGACGGGGCGCAATTGCGGCCGGTGTCGGCCGAACCGGCCGGCCCGCCTACGATGATGACAGCGGGCGCGCTCCGTTCTCGCGCACCCGTCCGGGGGATTCGTGACCGAGGTGACCGACCGGCCGCCGCGCCGCCTGCTGCTCGTCGAGGACGACGCGGTGACCCGCGACACCGTCCGCATCGCGCTGGACCGGTACGGCTGCGCGATACGCCGCGTCGGCGGAGCACGCCGGCGACCGGCGCGTGGCCGACGGGACCATGTCGCCCTTCACGGAGCGGGGAGCCGCGCCGCCACGATGACGTTCCCGTACGGGTCCGCGAAGGGCAGGGACCGGCCGGACGCCCCCTCCCGCTCGTCCCACCCACCCGCGTACGCCGTGACCCCGCAGGTGCCGGCCGGCCCTCCACACATCGGCCCTGTCCAGGACGCGCAGGGGGCGGGATGGCCGCCGTACTGACGGCTGAACAGCTCACGCTGCCCGTGCCCGTCCGCGGCCGCGTGCATCAGCCTCAGGGGGGGGTGCGGTCACTCGACGCCGAGGAGCCGCCGCCGGTCGTCGGGACGGGATGCGAAGTCCACACAGGTTGTTTGGTGGACGATGCGCCCCTTCTGCATGACGGCCACGTGCTGGGCGACCGAGAGGGCCAGCCCCAGGTTCTGCTCGACGAGGACGACCGTCATGCCCTGCGCGGTCACCTCGCGGATCACCTCCCCGACGTGAGAGACGATCGCCGGAGCGAGGCCGTCGGACGGCTCGTCGAGGAGCAGCAGCCGCGGGTTGCCGAGCAGAGCCCGGGCGATCGCCAGCATCTGCTGTTCTCCTCCGGAGAGCTCGTCACCACGGTGCCCCAGTCGCTCTCCGAGCCGCGGCAGCAGGTCGAGGATCCGTGCCCGGGTCCACGGCCCCCGCGCGGGGCGCCGCGAGGCGATGGCGAGGTGCTCCGCCACGGTGAGCGGTGCGAACACCCGGCGCCCCTGCGGAACGACGCCCACGCCGGCCCGGGCGATCACGTCGACGCGGGCGCCGACGGTCTCCCGGCCGTCGACGGTGACGCTGCCTTCGTACGGCCGGACGAATCCCATGACGGTCGAGATGAGGGTGGTCTTCCCGACTCCGTTGCGCCCGAGGACGGCAACGGTGCCGCCCCGTTCGAGATCGAGGTCGACTCCGCCGAGTACGACGCCCCCGGCGTAACCGGAGCGCAGGCCGCGCACACTGAGGAACGGCTTCACGAGGCGACCTCCACGGTGCCCAGGTAGGCGTTCTGGACCTGGGCGGAGGCCCGCACCTGGTCGGGAGGGCCGGTCTCGAGGTGTCTGCCGAGGTGCATGACGGTCACGGTGTCGGCGAGCTCGAAGACCATGTCGAGGTCGTGTTCGATCAGGAGCACGGTCACCTCGCCTGGCAGGGCGGCGATCAGCTCTGTGAGCCGCTCCGTCTCCGCCGGCGACATGCCGGCGGCCGGTTCGTCGAGCATCAGCAGCCGGGGTTCGGTGGCGAGCGCGACGGCGACCTCCAGCTGCCGCCGTTCACCATGCGAGAGCGCGGCCGCCGGGTGGTCGTGCCGGGCGGGCAGGCCCACGCGCTCCAGCAGCGTGCGCGCCTGCGTGATCGCCGCCGCCCGGCCACTCACCTTCCGCCAGCCGCCGAGTCCCGTACCGGTCCGCCGCAGCACGGCGAGCAGGACGTTCTCCAGCACGGTCTCCCGCATGAAGAGACTGGAGTGCTGGAAGGTCGCGGCGGCGCCGAGCCGGACCCGGCGGTGCACGGGCAGCCGGGTCACGTCCCGTCCGTCGAGGAGGAGGGATCCGGCGCTGGCGGGCAGGGTGCCGGAAATGAGGCCGAACAGCGTCGACTTGCCCGCGCCGTTCGGGCCGATGACGGCGTGTCGCGCCCCGGCCCGCACGGTGAGGCACACCTCGTCGACGGCCGTGAAGGACCCGAAGTGCTTGGACACCTGGCGCAGTTCCAGGAGATGGGGATCGGTCATGCCATCCTCTTCCGGGTCGGCTTGTGCGGGAGCCGTACGCCGGCCAGTCCGCGGGGCAGTGTGTAGACGGCGATGACGAAGAGCAGCCCGAGGAGCAGCGGACCGCGTCCGGCGACGGCCTCGAGGTTTCCGAGGTAGTCGCGGGTGAGCCAGATGAGGGCGGCCGCGGCGCACGTCCCTCGCATCGATCCCGCGCCGCCGATGACGACGGCCAGCAGGGCCAGGGCGGCGATCTCGAATCCGGCGTCGCCGGGCGAGACGAACCGCTGCACCGAGACCCACAGCGAACCGGCGGCGCCTGCCAGCGCCGCGGCGCCGCAGTAGACGGTCAGGGCGTAGCGCCGGGTGGGGTAGCCGATCGCCTTCATGCGGGCCTCGTTGTCGCGGATGCCGCGCAGGGCGAGGGCGAAGGGTGTCGAGCCCAGGCGGGTCAGGGCCGCGAAGAGCAGCAGGAAGACGGCCAGCACGTAGAAGTAGACCAGTCCGTCGAGCTCCAGTGCGGGCATGCCGGGCAGCGGGACGACGGGCGGGATCCCCGAGAGTCCGTCGGTGCCGTTGGTGACCGGCTTCCAGTTGACCGCGGCGCTGTAGGCGATCTCGCCGATGGCCAGCGTCAGCATCAGGAACACGACGCCGCGGGCGCGTACGGCGAGCCACCCGGTCGGCACCGCGACCAGGGCGGAGGCGCCTGCGGCGACGAGGAGTTGGAGCGGTCCGATGTCGGTGAGCCTCGTGGCGACGATCGCCGCGGTGTAGGCGCCGACGCCGAAGTACGCCGACTGGCCGAGGGTCGGCAGTCCGGTCAGGCCGGTGAGCAGGTTGACGCTCAGCGCGAGGAGGGCGAACACCAGGATCCGAGACAGGGTGCCGACGGCGTACGGGCCGAGGAGGAAGGGGGCCAGGGTGAGCCCGAGCAGGACGGCGGCCACCGGCAGCCGCCGTACGACGGTGCCTGCGGTAGGCGTGGTGGCTGAGGTGCCTGCGGTGGATGTGGTTCGGGGAGTACTCATGTGCGCACCGCCGAGGGGACGAGGCCGTGCGGGCGGACCACGAGCACCACCAGCATGGTGCCGAAGAGGAGGAAGGGGGCGTACGCGGGAAGCAGCGCGACACCGAGGGTCTGGACCTGGCCGATGAGCAGGGCCCCGGCGAGCGCCCCGCGCACGGATCCGAGCCCTCCGACGACCACGACGACGAGCGAGAGGACGAGGACGCTCTCGTCGACGCCCGGCCCGGGGCCCAGTATCGGTGCGCCGAGGACGCCGCCGACCACCGCCAGGGCCGCGCCGAAGGCGAAGACCCCGTAGAGCACCTTGCGGACGTCGACGCCCTGGGCGCGGACCATGTCCCGGTCGGCGACGGTGGCCCGTACCAGGGCGCCGAGTGAACTGCGTTCGAAGACGAGGTACACGACGAGTGCCAGAGCCGTCGCCACGGCGATGAACACCAGCCGGTACACCGGATACGTGTGGCCGAGGAGGGCCACCGTGCCGCGCAGCGGCGTCGGCGGGTCCGTGGGCAACACCTCGCCGCCGAAGGCCGCGGCCAGGAGGTCGGCGACGATGAAGGTGATGCCCAGGGTGAGCACCGCCTGGTCCAGGTGTCCGCGCCGCGCCAGCGGCTGGGTGAGCAGCGTGAGGGCCGCTCCCCCCAGGGCGCCCGCCAGGGCGCCGGCCGCCAGCGCGAGCAGCAGACCCGACACGCTGCCGTCGGACAGGGTGTAGGCGATGTAGGCCCCGGCGAGGTAGAGCGTGCCGTGCGCCAGATTGAGGACGTCCATCATGCCGAAGACCAGGGAGAGGCCGACCGCGATCGTGAAGAGCAGCAGTCCGAACGCGAGCCCGTCGACGACGCTGACGACGTTGCCGTCGAGCCATCCGGTCACGTCAGCCGCCCAGTCTGCCGAGGTCGCCCGCGACGGTGTTGGCCCCCTGCTTGACCTCACGCAGGTACCAGGGCTGGATCGGGGTGCCGCCGCTGTTGAACCGCCAGGTGCCCCGCGGGCTGTCGATGTCCCCCACCGTGGAGATGGCGGTGTTGACGGATTCCGGGGTCACGGTGCCGCCGGTGCCGGCCGCCTTGATCGCCTTGTCGAGCACCTGCGCCGCGTCCCATGACGCCATCGCGTAGGTGGTCGGTGCGGCGCCGTAGGTGGACCGGTAGGCCGGCGCGAACTGCCTGTTGGCGGCGTTGTCCAGGTCCGCGCTGTAGTTGAGCGCGGTGAGGATGCCGTTGGCCGCGTCTCCCTGCCCCGCCAGTACGCCGCCCTCGGTGAGGAAGCCGGGCGCGTAGAGCGGGATCCTGCCGGCCAGGCCGAAGTCCCGGTACTGCTTCACGAAGTCGACGGCTGCGCCGCCGGCATAGAAGCAGAAGACCGCCTTCGCGCCGGAGTTCTCGATCTGTGCGAGGTAGGGCTGGAAGTTCTTGGTGCCGGGGAAGGGTGTGTAGACCTCCTCCCCCGCGATCTTGCCGCCTGCGGGGAGGAAGGTGGATTTGAAGCCCTCGACCTCGTCCTTGCCCGCCTGGTAGCCCGCGGCGACGAGGAAGACGGGGCCGCCGGCCTTCGCTGCGACGTGTTTGCCCAGCGCCTTGCCGGGCTCGTCGTTGACGTACGAGGTGCGCCAGATGTACTCGGTCCCGGTCAGGGTGGTCGGCGAGGCGTTCGAGCCGACGAGCGGGATCTTGCCGGTCTCGAACAGGTCCTTGACCCCGTTGATGGTGGCCGAGCTCACCACCCCGCTGACCGCCAGCACCCGGTCCTGCTTGACCAGCTTCTCGGCCGCCGCCTTGCCCGAGTCGGCGGTCTCCCCCTCGTCCGCGATCACGATCTCCACCTCACGGCCGCCGAGTTTGCCGCCGTGCTGTCGGACGTAGAGCTCGAAGCCCTGCTTCATGTCGTCGCCGAGCGCCTTGTAGATCCCGGACTGCGGAACGAGGAGCCCGATCTTCACCGGCCCGCTCTGCCGTGTGCCGTCGCCGGTCCCGAGGCTGGCACCGCCACACGCCGTGGCCAGCAAGAGGCCCGTGGTGACGGTGAGCAGACCTACGGGGCGAAATCGACCTGCCATGGTGACTCCGTACGTTGTCAACCGGACCTGGCGGACCGGATGTTGCTGATGGGATACCGCGTGGGGCGCGCCGCCCGATGCGTCTGTCGCCGGGAGGCACCTTCGCGCCGACCGCCCCTCGCCGTCGGGCTCGGTCGCGCCCTGTGGGGTCGGAATCTTCTGAGGTGACACGTGTCTATCGCGGGACTGCGACGCCCGTCAAGAGCTCTCGATATAACCATCCCGGATCCCCCCGACCCCTTGACCCGGGACTCGCGTATGACGTAGCTCTAGCCATCGTCAATTTGACGCCATACCGATTCGGCGGCGAGCCCTTGATCAGTCAGGGCGTGAAGCACCATGACCGACGATCCATCGCGGCGCAACATCCTCAAGAACGGCGGCGTACTGGCAGGCGCCGCCCTGCTCACCGGCCTGCCGGGCGGACCCGTGGCGCAGGCGGCCGCCCCGCGGGCGGGTGGTTCCCCGACCGTCGTGGAGCTGCCCGCGGGTGGGCGGCTGCGTGGAGGTGTGGAGGGAGGGCTCACCGTGTTCAAGGGCGTCCCCTACGCCGCTCCCCCGGTCGGCGCTCTTCGATGGCGCCCCGCCCAGCCCCATCCCGGATGGCAGGGAACGCGCGACGCCACCGCTTTCGGGCCGAGTGCGCCCCAGCCGTACCGGGAAGGGGGCGACGCGGTGCTCGGAAACCACGGTGCGCCCCCGTTCAGCGAGGACTGCCTCACCCTCAACGTCTGGACGCCCGCCGCCGACGACGCCAAGCGGCCCGTGATGGTCTGGATCCACGGCGGCGGCTTCATCTCCGGATCCGGCTCGCTGCCCCACTACTCCGGCGAGACCTTCGCCCGGAACGGCGACCTCGTCGTCGTGACCCTCAACTACCGGCTCGGCCCACTGGGCTACCTCTACTTCGGCGAGGAGGGCGCCGGCGGGAACTTCTGGCTCACCGACCAACTCGCCGCACTGCGCTGGGTGCGGGACAACATCTCGGCGTTCGGCGGCGACCCGGACCAGATCACGCTCGCCGGACAGTCCGGCGGCGCGCTGTCGGTGGCGGCGCTGGCCGGCGCCCGGCCCGCCGGCCGCCCGTTGTTCCGGCGCGCCATCCTGCAGAGCCCGCCGCTCGGGCTGCAGATCCCCAGCCGCTCGGAGTCACTGCAGCGCAGCGCCACCTTCCTCGGCATCCTCGGAGCCGGAAACGTGGCGGAGCTGCGGGCCGTCCCCTGGCCCCAGTTGATCGCCGCCACCTTCGAGATGTTCAAGCGCACCGGCAGGTGGGGCTACTGGTCGACTCCATACCTGCCCGTCCTCGACGAGGAGACGATGGAGCGCAGCCCCGCCGACCTGCTGCTCAGCGGTCCCGGGGCGGACATCGACGTCCTGATCGGCTGGACCCGGGAAGAGGCCAACTTCGCCTTCGCCCTCAACGATACGTACACCGCGTCCACCAGGGACCAGGTGCTTGCCCGAGCGCGGGACACCTTCGGATCCCGGGCGGCGGAGGCCTACACGGCGTACGAGGAAGCCCGGCCGGGCGCCCGCCCCGTCGACGTACTGATGGACCTGATCGGCGACGATCTGTTCCGCATGCCCGCCCTCGCACTGGCCGAGCGGCGGGCGGCCCGTGGACGGCCGGTCTGGGCCTACCAGTTCGACCTGCCGACGCCGGCCCACAACGGTCAGCTGGCGGCGGCGCACTGCCTGGAGCTGCCGTTCGCGTTCAACAACTTCGACAAGTGGTCACAGGCGCCCTTCCTGGCGGGGCTGAGCCCCCGGGTCCGCGACGGCCTCGCCTCGGCCATGCACGCATCGTGGATCTCCTTCATCCGCACCGGCGACCCCAACCGCGGTCCCCTGCCGAACTGGCCGCGCTACGAACGTCATTCCCGTACCACGATGCGTCTGGACTCGGTCACCGCCGCGGTCGACGACCTCGCCGGGTACTGGCGGCGCCTGCACCACCCCACGGCGTCCCGCTAGCCGATCCCCCGGCAGCCGGAGGGGAGAGCCGCCGCCTGGCCGCCCGCGATGTCCGCACCGCGACGACGAGGCGGTGGCGCGCCGCCCGCCGGGGCCGGACGAGCACGCCCGGATCAGCGGCCTGGTGTTCGGCGCGACATGACTGCTCGGCGGCGCGGTCCTCAGACTCTCGCTGTGGCCGGACGCCCCGCGCCGCCGTTCAGGGTGCGTCCGCACTCTCCTCGCTCAGGCCGGTGACCTCCTGTACGTGCTGCAGGCTGGGCGGGGCGAGTACGTCGTTCAGCTGCTGGAAGATCTGGCGCGCGCCGACCGCGTTCCAGTCGGCGGGGAGGAGCTCGGCGGGCAGGCCGGGGTCGAGGTAGGGCAGGCGTCGCCACTGGGTGAGCATCGGCACGTAGTGGCGGAACGCCTCGGCGCCGTCGATCCCGCGTTCCGGCGTCAGCCCCTCGGCGACCGGGCCGTACGCCCGGGTGAATCCGGCGTACTGCTCCTCGATCGCCGGGAAGTCCCACCACGAGCTGACCGTCTCGGGCAGATCACTGAAGGCGGCGTAGTCGGCGGCGAACAGGTGGACGTAGTCGCTGAGGCCGAGCCGGACGAGCATGTCGCGGGCGTCGCCGAGGAGGCGGCCGGGGGCCAGCCACACGCCGGGGGCGATATTGCCGAATCCCAGCCAGGTCAGGCGGGTGCGCAGCTGGTAGCGGTACGACCGCTCGGACTCGGGTACGGAGAAGACGGCCATCGCCCAGCCGTCGCTGAGCTTCGCCGGCTCCAGGCTGCCGAAGATGCGCCGGTCGCCCTCGTCGAAGACGGGCTGGGCGGCCGCGCTGAGCCGGTAGCCGGTGGCACCGCGGCGTTCCGGTTCGAGGACGCCCTTCTTCTTGAGCCGGGAGATCGCCGAGCGCGCCGCCGGGCCGTCGACTTCCAGTTCGGACATCAGGGTGATCAGGTCGGCGACGGAGATCCAGCCCCCGAGGCGTCGCAGGAACGCCCCGTAGACCGTGTTGATCAACGAGCTGGGCCTGAGGGGACTGTCCGCCATGATCGCCTTCCGTCGTATGCGGTCGCGATCCTACCGAGCCGGGCGAACGCGGCGCCGTCCAGGTCACCGTCTCGTCGCAGGCAGGAGCCGTCGGATGGCGTCCGGCGGACGGTGGCGGACGTCGGCGGACGAGCTCCTGTGCGGCTGCGGCCGGCCGCGGTCCCGGCCGCAGCCGCGCGGCTCGACCGAGGTCAGAGAGCGGCGGCACGCCGCAGGCGGCCCAGGTCCACGAATTTGAAGTCGGTGTCGGTACGGGCCTCGCCGTCGGACCCGGTGGAACCGGGGGTGTTGGCGCCGTCCTGGACGACCAGCAGCCCGTTCGGGAACTTCGTGCCCAGCGGTGCGCTCGTGACGGCGGCGCCGTCGCACTCCTCCGAGCCGTCGGGCGCACCGGGTCCGCTGCCCGGGGCGATGCGGAAGCTGCGGACGTACGCGTTGCCGTGCCCGCGGTCGAAGACGGCGAAGGTGTCGTCGCCCTGACTGGAGGCGAGCAGGTAGCCGCCGCGCCCGGGGTGCCGCGCATCGCGCCAGATGGTCAGGCCCTCCACGTCGGCGGATACGTGCCGTCCGCCGAAGCCGGGGTCCGCACCCTCGTCGCATTCCTCGGTCTGCGGGTTCCAGGTGCCGGGCACTCCGAAGGACCGGACCTTCTCGATCAGGCGGGCGGGGGAACGGAGGTCGGCGTCGAGCTTCCAGATGCCGACGTCCTCCTGTCCGGCGTAGAGGTCACCGGTATCGGGATCGACGACCATGCCCTCGACCTGGGGGAGCTCGCCCGGTTCGCCGCACGGTGTCCACGACCTCCCGTCGGGCAGCGTGAAGGAGGAGGGCAGCGAGGTGGTGCGGACCGTGCGGTAGCCGACCTTCCCCTGCGCGGTCGGCAGGAGTTCGGCCAGCGCGAGAGCGGTGGCGTGGCGCCGGCTGGTGACCGCGAACGAACGGCCGCTGCGACGGTCGGTGTAGGCGGCCAGACCGTATGCGGTCCGCTGGTCGTCGACCTCGTCCTGGCCGGTGGAGAAGACCGGCGGGGCCGCCGCCTCGTCGGTGACGTCGACCAGCGGGGCCGTGGGCCGCGCGGGGTCGATCCGGTAGACGCGCAGCTGATCGCGGCCGCGGTCGGAGACGACGGCCACGTCGTGGCGGCCGTCGGGGAAGCGGAGCCCGGTGATGAGGTCGACGTTGTTGAAACGCCCGGGCATGTCGCCGTCCGCCGGGGGCGGCGGCGCCGGCAGGGACTGCACCTGGCGCCCGTCCAGGTCGTACACGCGCAAGCCGCCTTCCTTGGCGGTGGCGATCACCAGACTGCGGTCGGGGTCCTTCGCGTTGCGCCAGATCGCCGGGTCGTCCGCGTTCGCGTTGCCGCCGGCCTCGTCGTCGAAGAGGGAGGGCGTCTCGACGGAGGCCGACACGCGGGCCGGTGAAGGCGCCGCGCCGCGCTCCCCGCGGGCGTGCGCCGGTGCGGCGATCACCCCCAGCACCACGAGGGTGGCCGCCGCCACGACCGGAGTCCGCTTTTTCGGCATCACACTCATCTTGCCTCCTGCTCACGGGTTCGAGGTCGGGCCGGCCGCAGAGTCGGATCGTTCGGTGCGCTGCACGGCGGGCCGCCCCCACCGTGGGCTACCTGCGGGTAGCCTCCATGGAGCGGATATGGCGTGCGCATGACTACACCGTGAAATCCCCCGGCCGCCCGGCTTTCTTAGCAGGACGTTAGATCTGCGCGGCGGACCTTGAACGGGTGCGACGGCAGCCGCATGCTCTGGACACTCCCCCACCGCCGGGGCACTTCTCCCGTCCCTCATCAGGGTCCTCCCGCCTGGAGCCGCCATGTCCTCGCCTGCCGTCCTGCCCGCATCGCCGCCCGGGGACGAGCGCAAAAAGCGCCGCCTCGCCCTGATCGGCGGCTCGCTCGGCAATCTCGTCGAGTGGTACGACTGGTTCGTCTACGCGAGCTTCGCCATCTACTTCGCCGACTCCTTCTTCCCCGGTGACAACCCGACCACCCAGCTGATGAACACCGCGGGAATCTTCGCCGTGGGCTTCCTGATGCGCCCCGTCGGCGGGTGGATCCTCGGCCGCGCCGCCGACCGGCACGGCCGCAAGAGCGCGCTCACCCTCACCGTGACCATGATGTCGGTGGCCGCCCTGCTGATCGCCGTCGCCCCCACGTACGGCCAGGCCGGCTACTTCGGGGCTCTGGTCCTGCTGCTCGCGCGGCTGCTGCAGGGGATGAGCATCGGCGGCGAGTACGCGGCCAGCGCCACCTACCTCACCGAGGCGTCCGCCCGCAATCGGCGCGGGCTGGGCTCGTCCTTCCAGTACGTGTCGATGACCTGCGGTCAGCTGCTCGGCCTGGGCATCCTGATCACGATGCAGCACACGCTCACCACGGCCCAGTTGGAGAGCTGGGGATGGCGGATCCCCTTCGTCCTCGGGGCGTTGTTCGCGGTGGTCGTCTTCTGGCTGCGGCGCAGGCTCCAGGAGACCGACGCGTTCAAGGAGGAGTCGGCGGACGAGGACGCGCACGACGACAGCACGCGGGGCACCCTGAAGGCCCTGTGGCAGTACCGGCGGCAGGCCGGCCTGGTCATGGCGCTCACCCTCGGCGGTACCGTGGCGTACTACACGTACACCACGTACCTCACCAAGTACCTGGTCGGCAGCGCGGGCATGGAGAAGACGACCGCCACGCTGGTCAGCTTCACCGCGCTGACCCTCTTCGCCGTGCTGCAGCCCTTCGCCGGGATGCTGTCCGACCGGATCGGCCGCCGGCCGCTGCTGATCACCTTCGCGGTGGGCTGCACCGTCGGCACGTACCCGATCATGACCGCCCTCGGGTCTGCGTCCTCGTACTGGTCCGCGCTCGGCCTGTCCCTGCTGGCCCTGGTGATCATCACCGGCTACACCTCGATCAATGCGGCGGTCAAGGCCGAGCTGTTCCCCACCCGGGTGCGCGCCCTGGGGGTGGCGCTGCCGTACGCGATCGCCAACGCACTCTTCGGCGGTACGGCGGAGTACGTGGCGCTGTGGTTCAAGAGCAGTGGGCACGAGACCATGTTCTTCTGGTACGTCTCCGGGTGCGCGCTGATCTCCCTCGTGACCTACGTGCTGATGCCCGACACCCGCAACACCGCGCTCAGCCGCGCCGAGGCCGAGGCCGAGGCGAGCACCGAGGCGGCCCGGGAGCGTCCGGCGAAGGCTCCCGTAAGCTGAGCCGACCGGGGTCACAGGTCGCGAGGGAATGTCTATGCACGCGCTGATCGTCGAAGACGACGACCGGATGGCCCAGGCCCTCGGCACCGCCCTCGCCCAGCGCGGGCACACCGTCCGCCGGGTCGCCCGTGCGCTGGACGCCCTGCGGCACGGCCGCGAGGCCGAGTTCGTCCTGCTCGACCTCGGCCTTCCGGACCTCGACGGGCTCGAACTGCTGCGGCGGCTGCGTACGGTCTGCGACGCGCCGCTGATCGTGGTGACCGCACGCTGCGAGGAGCGCGACATCGTGCAGGGGCTGCGGGCGGGCGCCGACGACTACGTGGTCAAGCCGTTCCGGATGGCGGAACTGATGGCCCGTATCGACACCGTACGCCGCCGGACGGACACCCACGGGGGACGTTCGGGCGTCCACCCGGCCGACCTCGCCGACGCGGCGGGGAGCGGCGCCGGCGGCGGCCGGCCGGTGCGCAGCGGGGACGTGGAGGTCGATCTGGCGGGCCGCACCGTCAGGGTGGCGGGCGTGGAAGTACGGCTGACGCGCAGGGAGTTCGACGTGCTCGCCTTCCTGGCCGCCCGCCCGGGCGAGGTGCACTCCCGCGAGGAGATCCTGGACCGGATCTGGGGTGACGTGTTCCTCGCCGCCTCCCGGTCCCTGGACGTCCACGTGGCGGGCATCCGCGCCAAGACCGGGCGCTCCGGCCTGGTGCGGACCGTCCGCGGGTTCGGCTACCAGCTCGGCGCGCCGGCCCCGCCCGACGGGCGGGACGGCCGGCGGCACGGTGAGCAGGACGGCGGACGATGAGGCGCAGGCTCCTCGCCGTGCTGATGGTGCTCATGGGAGCCGCGGCGCTGCTGCTCTGCGTCCCCCTGGCCGACGCCTACGCACGCGGTCGCACCGAACACCTGCTCCTGCAGCGGCGTTCGGAAGCCGTCCGCTTCGCCGACCTCGCCGACCGGATGCGCACCGCCGCCGACCGGGCGGAGCTCTCGGCCGAGATCGGCCGCTACGCCCAGCTGTACGGAGCCGGGGTGGTCGTGGTCGACACGGCGGGAGCGACGGTCGCGCGCGCCGGAACCGGGCCCGCGGCGCAGGCGGCCACCGCGGCGGCCCACCCCACCGGGACCGGCGCCGCCCCGAACGCCGACTCCGAAGCGGCGGAGGCCCGTCGGCGCGCCCTGACCGGTCGCTCCACCGACCGCCTGCCCACCCTTCGCCCGTGGGGCCCGCGGACCGTCGTGCTCGCCGAACCGGTCGGCCGGGACGAGCGGGTCAGCGGCGCCGTCCTGCTCGCCGTGCCCACCGACGCCGCCCGCCGGGACGTGACGGTCCGCTGGTCGCTCATCGCCGCCGGGGCGGTCGCCGCCTTCGCGGCGGCGGCGCTGGTCGCTGCCGGGATCGCCCGTTGGCTCATGCGCCCGGTCCTCGATCTGGACCGGACGGTGGAACGTCTGACCGCCGGCCGCCTCCAGGCGCGTGCCGCCTCCGATACGGGCCCGCCGGAACTGCGGCGTCTGCGGCAGCACTTCAACACGATGGCGCAGGCCATGGCCGACTCCATCGGCCGCCAGCGCGACTTCGTCGCCGACGCCTCCCACCAGCTGCGCAATCCGCTGGCCACCCTGGTGCTGCAGCTGGAGAAGGCGAGCCGCACATCCTCCCCGGCCCCGGCCTGGCCGAGCACACCCGCGCCCTGGAGGAGGCGGAACGCCTGGAGGAGCTGCTCGACGGCCTGCTGGCCCTGGCCCGGGTGGAGTCGGACACGGTGGAGCTGACGGACCAGGACGTGACGCAGGCGGTACGCGACCGGGTGACGGCCTGGACCCCGGTCTTCCACGCCGCGGGTCTGGAGCTGACGGCCGCCGGGCTGCCGGAAGACCTGCGGGCGCACGCCCTGCCGGACGCGGCGGGCCGGATCCTGGACGCGCTGCTCGACAACGCCGTCAAGTTCGTACCGCCCGGCGGCCGCGTGGAGGTGCGTGCCGCACGCGGAGCGGACGGATGTGCCGTCGTCCGGGTCACCGACGACGGGCCGGGCGTACCGGAGGAGCAACGGGGGCTGTTGCTCCGGCGTTTCGCGCGCGCTCCCGGACACCAGAACGTCCCCGGCAGCGGACTGGGGCTGGCCATCGCCGACGAGATCGCCCGCATCAGCGGCGGCGGGCTCGACGTCGCCGGCAATGTGCCGCACGGCCTGGTGGTCGGTGTCAGGCTCCCGTCCCCATGAGGCTGCCTCTGCTCAGCCGTACACGGACCGGTAGTACGCGACCGCGCCCGGGTGGAGGGGCACCTCACCGGTGGAGATCGCGAACCTGGGCTCCAGCCGCGCCCCCGCCGTCACCTCGCGCAGCAGGTCGCGCCACCGCTCGAACACGACCTGGAGCAGTTCGCGCACAGGGCTCTCCGGCAGGCCGGGACGGGCCAGCAGGTAGTTGCCGACCCCGATGGTTCCCACCGGCTCGGCCAGGCCGTACGCCCCGGGCGGCAGCGTGACCGCCGTGTAGACGGGGGCGTAGCGCTCGCGCAGGGAGCCCACGAACCCGTCGAGCGGCAGGAACCGCAGTGGCAGCTCGCGCGCCAGCACCGCCAGCGCCGGCGTGGGCACGCCTCCGGACCAGAACAGCGCGTCGACCGTGCCCACGCGCAGGGCGCTCACCGACGCGGCGAGTCCCAGGGGCAATGGGCGCGCGGGCGAGGATCCGCCGCTCAGCCCGGCCTCCCGGAGGACCCGTTCCGCCACCACCTGCACGCCCGAACCCGCCGCGCCCGCCGCGACCGGCCGCCCGGCGAGGTCCTGCACCGAGCGCACCGGCCCGTCCGCCGGGACGAGGAGGTGCGTGTAATTCACGTAGACCCGGGCCAGTGCCGTCACCGGGGCCGGCCGGGAGAACGACTCGCGCCCCAGCACCGCGTCCTCGGCGGCGTCCGCCATGGCCAGGGCCAGTTCGACGGAGCCGTCGTCCAGCTTCCGCAGGTTGTCCACGCTCGCGGCGGTGCTCACCGGAACGATCTCGATCCGGCGCCCGCTCGCGGCGACGGCCTGGGCCAGGGCCCGCCCGAAGGCGTTGTACGGTCCGCCCTCCGGCCCCGTCGCGAGGCGCAGCCGCCGGACCGGACCGGTGCTGCTCCCCGCGCATCCGGCGAGCGCCGCCGCGCACGTGCCGAGCCCGGCACCCATCACCCGTCGGCGGGTCAGCCCTGCGCTGGTCACGGCAGAAGCCTAGTCAGTGCGGCCGTACCTCCGGCCGTAGAGGGCAACCGGCTGTTCCAGTCCGCCGTTCGCCCACTGAGGCGGGGCGCCACCGACCGGGTGGTGGATCGCGCCCCGGTAGCGTCGCCCCATGCGCTTTCACCACGTCGACGTCTTCACCGGCCGTCCCTACAGCGGCAACAGCCTCGCGGTGTTCCCCGACGCGGATGCGCTGACCGGCGCGCAGATGCAGGCCGTCACCCGGGAACTGCGGCACTTCGAGTCCGTCTTCCTGGTCCGCGACGGCGCATCCGAGCGCACACGGCGGGCGCGCGTCTTCGACCTCGCCGAGGAGCTGGACTTCGCCGGCCACCCCCTCATCGGTGCCGCGGCGGTCCTGCACGCCCTCCACGGCGGCGCGGACCACGAGACCTGGACCCTGCGGCTGCCGGCCCGGACCGTGGCGCTCACCACTGAACGCCGCGGCCCCCGGCGGTACGAGAGCCTCCTCGACCAGGGCGCCGCCGCGTTCCTCGGCCGACCCGACCCGCACGGCCTCGCCGCCCTGTTCGCCCTGGAACCGGACGACCTCGACCCCGCCCTCGCCCCGGAGGTCGTCTTCACGGGCCTGCGCTACCTGGTGCTCCCCGTGCGGGGCGACGCGCTGGCCCGCGCCCGCGTCACAACGCCGCTCGAGGTGCCCCTGGCCCGCCTCGGCGCCCAGTGCGCCTACAGGGCCGCTTCACCGGCCGCCCCAGCGAAATGACCGTCAGCGCCGACGGCCGCGGTGAGGACGTCCACACCGTGCGCGTCGGGGGCGGCGTGGCCTTGGTCGCGGAGGGCCGCCTCCACGAGCTCCCGCCGCCGTAGAAGGGCGACGGGGACGAGGTACCCCACCGGACGGTGACCGCCGGACCGCGACCGCCGCTTCAAGCGGTCCTCGGGGCGGGCGCGGGGGCGGGCGTGACGCGTCGGCCGTCCGCGCCGATCACGAACCACTCGCGGCGCCGCGTTTGACCAGGCCGTTTCCTTTGGATCACTGAATCGTTCGTCCGGTGTGCCGATCAGTCGCCCGCCGTGCGGGACGGAGCCGCCTCCCCCGCCGCGTCGCCGCTCGCGGCGGACCGCAGGACCGCTGTCCGCTCCGCTGCTGCTGGCCGGCTGTCTCCTGACCGGCTGCACCGCCCCGGCGCCGGGCCCGGCTGGGGACAAGGTCATCAAGGCCGCCACGCAGCACCTGACCGACGCCTGCCTCACCCGGCAGGGCCTCACGCCGCCCCGGGGCGCTCAGACCCCTTCGCCGACCGCCGATCGGCAGCGCATCGCGAACGCCCTCTTCGGCACCGGCCCGGCGGAGCTGTCCGTCACCCTGCCCACCGGCTACACGGTAAGCGCCCATACCGACGGCTGTCTGGCCGCCGCACAGCAGCGGCTCTACGGAGACCAGCCCGCATGGTTCCGGGCATCGGTGGTCGTCAACAACCTGCAGCCCGAAGCGGCCCACACCCGCCGCACGCTCGCCGAGGTCCGCGCCCGGCACCGCGCCGAGATCGCCGACTGGAACCGGCTGCGTGCACACGCCCTCACCGAAGCCACGACCCTCCTCGACAACCCACCACAGACGGGAAACCAACGACCGTGAAGCGCCTCGCCACCCTCCTCACCGCCGTCGTGATCTCCGCCGGCGGCCTCCTGGCCACCTCTGCCGCAGCCGAGGCGGCGGACTGCCGCAGCGGCTACTTCTGCGTCTGGACGCACGCCGACTTCGACGGCATGAAGATCGAGCACAGCGGCGACGACCACTGGTGGGAGGGCGACATGTTCAAGCAGGACTCCTCATGGGCCAACCACGGCGTCTCCGGCCCGGGCGTCAAGGACCACGTCAAGGTGTACGAGGGCCGCAAGCTTCTGGGACGAGTCACCCTCTGCCTGGCACCCGGGCAGGAGGTCGGTTACAACGCGGGCGCGAACGACAAGGGCGGTTCCCACACTTGGACCGCAGGCTGCTGACGCCTTCCACGGGCCCGATGGTGCTGCGGTCGCACCGCATCCGCAGCACCGGGTACCCAAGGCCGAACCGCCCCGATCCAGCGCTCGTCCCACCTCCCCGACCGACTTCCACTTCGATGCCGGCGTCGATGTGCACGAAGGGAGAACCACCCCGGCCGGACACCGTCCGGGACCCCTTCTCCACCCTGCGCGACCGCCCCTCCGCATCCGGAACACCCCCGCCCGAAAGGTGCCCAGGACAACTGTGTTGTCCGACAGGTGAGTTACCACCGGGAAGTCATGGATCGTCGCACACAGTTCGGGTACCTTCCTTCACGTCGCCGCCACACCCGGGGCACAGGGCCCCATGGGACTTGCGGCGCAAAGGACCCGACACCTGTTGACGACAGCAACCGAAGTCTTCACAGTCCGGCCGTACACCTCGCACTGCCAGGTGATCCACACCGAAGGCGATCACGCCGTCATCGGCATCTCACCGGGGAACAGCTACTTCTCCGCCCAACGAGTCATCGACCTCGCCCACTGGGGCATGCGCAACTTCGAGCAGGTCGACCTCATTTACACCGACATGCATGTGGCGGAGATGTACGAGGCTCTCGGCTACGACCCGGACGAAGCACGGCGCAAGGCGGTGAAGAACCTGCGCGGTGTCCGCGCCAAGGTCAACAACGCCGCTGCCGAAGCGGACCCCACCGGCGTCCGTCTCCGCGCCCGCCCCATGTCGTCCCTCACCGACATCCCGGCGTACCGGAGTCTCCACAACCACCTCAACAACCTCCTCGACATCGACCCGGAGTTCCGCGAGACCTGCAACTCCCTGGTCGACGCGTTCCTCTCCTCCAAGGTCCTGAACGGGAAGGCCGCCACGGCCCGGCAGCGCGAGGTCTGCCTGGAGTACGTCTGCGCCGAAGCGCCGCTGTTCCTCGACACGCCGGCCATCCTCGGCGTGCCGTCCTCGCTCAACTGCTACCACCAGCTCCTGCCGATGGCGGAACTGCTCTACTCACGCGGCTCGGGCCTGCGCGCCTCACGCAACCAGGGCCACGCCGTGATCACCCCCGCCGAAGGAGACTCCGATGCCCACTGACGCCCTGCTCGACTTCCCGTTCTCCGCACGCGGCGACCAGCTTCCCCGAGAGGTCGAGGAGCTGCGCAGCGAACCGGTCAAGCGGGTGCGCACGATCGCCGGGGACGAAGCCTGGCTCGTCTCCTCCTATGAGTTGTGCAAGCAGGTCCTCGAGGATCCGAGATTCAGCCTCAAGGACACCTCGGCCCCCGGTGTGCCCCGCCAGTACGCGCTGACGATCCCGCCCGAGGTCGTCAACAACATGGGCAACATCACCGGCGCCGGACTGCGCAAGGCCGTCCTCAAGGCGATCAACCCCAAAACGGACGGCCTCACCGACTGGATGCGTGCCCACGCCACCAGCCTCGTCGACGGTCTCCTGAGCCACGGCGCGCCGGTCGACCTGCGCGGCCAGTTCACCAACCCGTACGCGGAGAACCTCCACTGCCGCATCCTCGGCATACCGGAGGCCGACGCTCCGCGCCTGGCCGCCAGCCTCGACATCGCGTTCATGAACTCGGCCTGCCCCGTCACGGGCGCCAAGCTCAACTGGGACCGGGACATGGGCTACATGGTGGAGCGCCTCGACGACCCCGCCACCACGGGCCTCATCGCGGAGCTCGCCGCGCTGCGCGAGGACCCCGAGTACGCGCACCTGACGGACGAGATGCTCGCCACGGTCGGCGTCACGCTGTTCGGCGCCGGAGTCATCTCCACCATGGGCTTCCTGACGATGGCGATCGTCTCACTCCTCCAGAACCCCGAGGTGTGGGAGCAGTTGCGCAAGTCTCCGGAGAAGATCCCCGCCGCCGTGGACGAGCTCCTGCGGGTCAACCTGTCCATCGCCGACGGTCTGCCCCGGCTCGCGCTGGAGGACGTCACCCTCGGCGACGTCGAGGTGAAGAAGGGCGAGCTGCTGCTCGTCCTGGTCGAGGCCGCCAACACCGACCCGGCCGTGTACTCCGACCCGCACGTCATGGACATCGACCGGGAGAACGCCGGTACGCACCTCTCCTTCGGCGGCGGAGCGCACTACTGCCCGGCCACCGCCCTCGGCAAGCGGCACACGGAGATCGCCATCGAGGTGCTGCTGGAGAAGATGCCCAACCTCCAACTGGCCGTGCCCTTCGACCAGCTCGTCTGGCGCACCCGCTTCATGAAGCGCCTGCCGGAACGCCTCCCCGTGCTCTGGTAGCGGC
>NZ_JBSGZI010000061.1:0-48082 GCF_053610945.1 Streptomyces sp. NPDC054849 | reverse complement strand
CACCGGGGGGCGGCGACGTCGGCGGGGCGGCCGCCGGGGGCGTGGGTGGTGGGAGCCAGCCGGGCGGGGGCGGCGGCGCGCCGCCCCCGGCAGGAAGCCCGCAGACCGCGAAGCAGGGACCGCCCTGGCGGGCCGGCTACCAGGCCGACGTCGCCGTCCATTTCGCCCAGCGACGGCTGGCCGCACTCGGCAACAACGTCTGCACCCTCAAGGGACAGTGGAAGGAGGGTGTGATCGACCCGCAGACCGAGGCCTCGCTCATCTGCTACCAGAACGCGGTCATGGCCGACCGGAAGACCACCCGCGCCCTGACCGCCACCGACCCCCTGGGCACACTCGGCCGCGCCACGCTCCCCTCCCTGTGGATGCAGGGCGTCACCGCCGACCGCCTGACGTACGGGTCGAAGAACTTCGAGGTCACCCGGCTCGACGCGGCCTTGCGCTGGGCCACGCAGGCCAGCATCTCCGACAGCGACCTCCAGGCGGACCGGGCGTTCGCCCAGCTCGGCGTCGACTACTTCACGTCGGGCGGGCAGAAGGCAGCCCCGACCACCTTCGACGCCAAGATCCGCGACCGGGTGCGCGAGTACCAGCAGTCCGTAAAGCTTCCGGTGACGGGCGTCGCCGACACGCAGACCGTCAACGCCCTGCTCGGTGGGTCCGTCAACGGCACCGGACGCCCGGGACGTTGAGCGAAGTCCCGGGCGGCGGACCGCCCGGGACTTTCCCGCACCTGCCCGTCACGGGGCTTTCCCGCACCTGCCCGTCACGGGGCCCAGGCGTCGGCGTTCCCCGGCACCAGGCGGCCCGCCTTGACGTACTCTCGCCTCGCCCCGTCCCGTACGTCGTCGGCGGTCACCGGACCGTCGCCCCGTACGCGGGCCGCGTAGCACGCGGTGAGGGCGGCCGACCGGATCGAGCCGCCGGCGAGTTCGAACTGCGCCGCGCACCGCTCGAGTCCGGCTTCGATGCCGGGCTCGGTCGGCGCCCCGGCCAAAGCCTGGCGCCACAGTCGCGCGCGCAGCTCGGCGTCGGGGAAGGGGAAGTCCACCACCAGGTCCAGCCGCCGGGTGAAAGCCTCGTCCACGTTGGCGCGCAGGTTGGTGGTGAGGACGGCGATGCCGTCGAAGGACTCCAGCCGCTGCAGCAGGTAGGCGCTCTCCAGGTTCGCGTACCGGTCGTTCCCGCCCTGTACCCGTGAGCGCTTTCCGAAGACGGCGTCCGCCTCGTCGAAGAGGAGTACCGCGTCGGTGCGGTCCGCCTCCGAGAAGATCCGTTCGAGGTTCTTCTCGGTCTCGCCGACGTACTTGTCCACCACCGAGGAAAGGTCCACCACATAGAGGTCCAGGCCCAGTTCCCCCGCCACGACCTCGGCCGCGAGGGTCTTTCCGGTGCCGGACTCCCCGGCGAACAGGGCCACGACACCCCGGCCCCGTCCGCCACCGGTCCGCAGCCTCCAGTCACCGAGCACGACGTCCCGGTGGCGGGCCCGCCCCACCAGTTCCACCAGCTGGGAGCGGGGCGACTCCGGCATCACCAGGTCGGCGAATCCTACGGCCGGCCGCACCTGCCGGGCATGCCGTCCGAGCAGGGGGGCCGACAGCCGGCGCGCGGTGAGACGCACGTGCCGCGCATCGAGCGCGACGCCTTCGAGGGCCGCCAGTTCCCGGGCGGTCCGGGCCACGGCCGCGATCTGTTCCCCGCCCAGCCGGTACGAGGCGACGGCGTCGGCCACATCGCCCTCGAAGCCGGGCAGCTCGGCGCGCCAGCGGTCGGCGGACGCGCCGGCCCCTGAGGCGGATCCGGTCGCCGAGGCCTCCAGGGCGAGCAGCGAGACGCCCGCCACTCCTGCCGTCCAGTCCGGGTCACAGGGCTCGTGACCCGCGAAGACGGAGGTGACGTCGGGGGCGGCGACCGAGGAGATCAGCCCGCCGGGGTCCTCCGGCAGAGCGGTGACCACCACTGCCGTGCCGGCTCCGCGCAGCCTGGCCTCGCGGCGCAGGAGGGGTCCGATCCGCAGGTCCTGAGCGCGGGGCCGGTACAGCAGTACCGTCCGGCCCGCCGCCCGCAGGGCCGTGACCACGGAGGCGGCCGAGTCCCCGCCGCGCTTCTCCCGCAGATGCACGGTGACGGGGCGCCGCGAGCGGGCCAGCAGGGCCGCCGGATCGGGCGGATCAGCCGGAGCCGGCGCGGGGAGCGGCGCGGGGACCCGCGTATCCGGGGTGGGCCTCAGCAGCGTGACCCCCCGGCGGCACAACTCCTCGTCGAGACGGTCGTCTCCCAGCAGGTGTGCCACGACCCGCTCCGGAACCCGCAACGCCCGCCCCGGCAGGGGGCGGGCCTCGTCCTCCAGCTCGAGCAGCCCGCCCGCGATCAGGGGCGCGGAGGCGTGGAAGCGGCCCCGGGCCTGCGGCAGGTGGGGGCCGCTTCCCGCGAGTTCGAGGGCGAGCGCCACGGTGGCCCGTCGGCGGCCCACGTCGTCGTTCAGGTAGCCGTAGAGCGGCTCGAAGCGGCGGTCCACGTCCGGGGCCAGGGCCGCCAGCAGGATCCGCAGATCCAGCGCCGAGAGCCCGAAGTCCCGTACGAAGGCGCCCAGTCGATTCGCGGCGCCGCCCGTGTCCGGTGCGTCACCGGCCGGTCCCGTGGTTGCGCCGGCGACGGGCTCGCCACCGCCAGGACCGGACTCCCCGCCCGCGGGGGGCTGCGGCCATGCCGACTCCCCCGGCTCCCGCGGCTCCCCCGGCTCCCCCGCCTCCCCCGGCTCCGGCGCGTCCCATGCGAGCGGCACGTCCCCCGTCCCGTTGCCGGATCCGGCGCGCAGCGCCGTCTCCTGCGACACGTACAGCCCGCGCAGGGGGTCGTGTGCCGCCGGATCGTCCGCCGAGCGCCGGGCGACCAGCTCCGTCGCCACCGCCCGCAGGGCCGCCAGCCGCCTCAGCAGGGCGTGCGCCGCGTCACTCACCCGTCCTCCCGCGCAGCGCCGTACGGAGCATCCGGGGGCGGGAGTCGTCCGGTGCACCGGACTTCCCCCGTACGGTGACCACCGCACCTTCGGTGACCGGCGGCCCCACCGGGTAGGCGGGCGTGACGGGGAAGGGAAGGGTGATCACGACATCGAGCGAGGGCTTGAGCTCGCCGCCGAGCGCGGACCAGACCTCCGCCAGCGAACGCGACTCGGCGGGCGGAACACCCACGGTCAGCGCGATCGCCTCCCGGTGTGCCCGCAGCGAGTTCGGGACGTCCTCCTTCGGCAGCACCTCGTGGGGCAGCAGCGCCGCCAGCGCCGCGGACAGCATGCGGTGCTCGTCCTCGGGCCGCGCGGTCCAGGCGGTGAGCAGGTAGGAGAGCCGGAACCAGCGCGGTGGCTGCCGCCGCTGCCGGACGATCCCGTTCTCGTCACGCTCCGCGTACGCGCCACGCTCCCGACGGGCGACGTCCTCACGGATGTCGTACAAGTACGCGTTGAGTGTCGGGGTGTTGCGTCGGGCCGCCCACTCCCGGGTGGGGGCTTCGAGGGCAATCTCGCCCGTCCCCTGCGGCAGTGCGCCGCGGCGCAGGAGGCGTTGCAGCGCCTCGTCGATCTCGTGGATCATGTGATGTGGTGTCCTCGGTACGGCCGGAGCCCGCAGGGGCCCGGCGGGGAGCGGGCGGGTGCCCGCGGACGTGACGGTTCGCTCCGCGCGGTGGTCGCGGAGCGCGGGTCCGAGCCCGGTCAGATGTAGCCCTCGCGCAGGGCGTAGGCCACGGCGTGGGCCCGGTTGCTGAGCTGCAGCCGGGTCATCAGCGCGTGCAGGATGTTCTTGACGGTCCGTTCGGAGTAGGCGAGCTTCTCGGAGACCTGCCGGGTGTCCAGTCCCTCGGCGAGGAGGCGCAGTACGTCCGTCTCGCGCGGCGCCATGCCGAACATCGGAGTACCCCCCGCCCCGGAACAGGCCGCCGCGGTCTGCGACCGGCGCAGCCGGCCGACCTGGCCCAGGACCCGGCTGATCAGGTCCGGCGGCAGAACCCCCTCCCCGTGCGCCGCCTGACGTACGGCCTTGACCAGGGTGTCCTCGGTAGCCTGGTGGCGCCACACGATGGCCCGTACTCCGTACTCCACCACCGTGAGCAGATCCGGCTCGCGCAGCTCGCCTGCGATGAGCACCACCCGCTGCTCTCCGCCGCGCAGCACCCGGCGCAACGCGGCGGCGGACTCCTCGTCGACCCGGTCGATCAGCATCACGGCCACGGTCGCGGCGGGCCCCAGCCCGTCGCGCTCCCGCGACCTCGACACGACCTCCACGGTCGGCTGGTGCTGCAGATGACTGACGACCCCGGCCCGGCTGAGCGGATCGGTGGCGTGGATGGTCACGGTGATGCGGTGGTTCGGTGCCGGCATCCGTGTTGGTCCTCCCTGTGCGACGGTGCTGCGCACACGGTGGCGGAACGCGATCAACAGCGGGTGGGTGAACGATGGGTGCCGGGGCGGGGCCGTCCCGGCCCGGCCCAGGGCAGGTCCCGGGGACAGGACCCCGCGCCAGGACTTCAGGACAGGACCCGTGCGGTCTACAGGGTGGCCAGGACGGCGCGCGCCTCCTCGGCCTCGGGTGGCCTGAGCGGTTCGAGCAGCGCGACGGCCCGGGTCAGATGCTCCCGCGCCCGTTCGCGCTCTCCGAGGGCCGCCAGCGCCGTGCCGATCAGCCGCAGTACCCGGGCCTCCGCGAACAGCCAGCCCTTGGTGCGGGCCAGTTCCAGGCACCGCTCACCGGTCAGCACCGCGTCCCGGGGCCGGTCGGCCGCCAGATGGCAGAAGGTCTCCTCCAGCACGTGGAACACCTCGAAAGCGGAATAGTGGTGGCGCGCGGCCAGCTCCGCCCCTTCCCGCAGACCCGCGATGCCCTCGTCGGGCCGCCCCTGCATCCGGGCGATGCCGCCCAGCGCGTACAGGGCGTAGATCTGCCGGAAGGCGTCTCCCGCCGCCCGCGCGGACACGAGGCCGCTGCGGCCGTACGCGGCCGCCTCGTCGAGCCGCCCTGCCGCGGCCAGGCTGAGCGCGCAGCAGACGCGCGCGTTGCCGGCGCCCCAGGTGTTGCCGCACTGCTCACCGGTCTCGACGGCCTGCCGCTGCAGGGTGAGGGCCTCTTCGTAGTCGCCTCGTCCGTACCGGACCAGTCCCCGGCAGTTGCGGATCTCGGTCAGGACCTCCACGTCCTGCGAGATCCGCGCATCGCGCTCCGCGTCGCGCAGGATCTGCTCGGCCTCGTCGGGTTCGGCGAGCTGGTACAGCGCCCCGCCCAACATGTACCCGAGGCGGCCCGCCGCCCGGGTCTGCGTCTGCTCGCGCGCGAGCCGCAGCATCAGACGGGCGGGCTCCACCATCGCCTTCCAGAGGAACGCGCCGTCGAGCACCGGGTCGAGGGCCAGGACGAGGTCGGCCACGAGCACCACGGACGGCGGTTCGGCCCGGACCGTCTGCACCGCGACCGCGAAGACGGACTGGTGCCGCGCCGTGAACACCCGCTGGCCCTGCCCGGGTGCGGATGCGGGGGTGCCCGCCGAAACCGTCGCGGCGAGCAGCCTGGCCACGGGATGGCCGGGGCGTTCGACGGTGTACGCATTGCGGGCGGATGCCAGGAAGTGGTCGCAGAGCCGGACCAGCGCGGCCGCCTGCTCACGCGGACCGTCTTCCTCCGCCGACCGGGCGCGGGCGAAGGCCCGCAGCAGGTCGTGGAAGCGGTAGCGCCCCGGCGCGGGGGATTCCAGCAGCCCTAGGCCGGTCATCCGCTCCAGGTACTCCTCGGCCCGCGCGTGGGGGAGCCCGGCGAGCGCCGCAGCGTCGGCGACGTCCGCGTCCTCCTGCTCGGGCACCGCCAAGAGCCGGAACAACCGGGCCTCGGCCGCGCCCAGCAGCTCGTAACTCAGCCGGAAACAGGCCTCCACCCCGTCCTCGCCGCCCGCGGTGGCGGAGAAGGGGGAGCGTCGGCCCTCCAGCAGCCCGAGGAACGCGGCGAGGGACCAGCCCGGCCGGGTGGCCAGCCGGGATGCGGCGATGCGCAGGGCCAGCGGGAGCCCGCCGCACAGCTCCGCCAGGGCGGTGGCCATGGCGGGCTCGGCCGCGATCCGCGCCTCGCCGATGATCCGGCCGAGCAGGGTCACGGCGTCGGCGGGCGCCAGCACGTCGAGCCGGATGCGCAGTGCGGCGGGGAGTTCCGGCAGGGTGCTGCGGCTGGTCACCAGGACGGCGCAGGCGGAGGACCCGGGCAGCAGCGGCTCGATCTGCGCGATGTCGCGGGCGTCGTCGAGCACGAGCAGGACGCGCCGGCCGGCCAGCCGGGAGCGGTACAGGGCGGCGCGCTCCTCGATGTTCTCCGGAATCGCGGAGTCCAGGACGCCGAGGGCCCGCAGGAAGGAGGCGAGAACGCTTCCGGGCTGCGCCGGGTCCTCCCGTACGCCCCGGAGGTTGGCGTAGAGCTGCCCATCGGGGAAGAGTTCGCGCAGCCGGTGCGCGGCGTGCAGGGCGAGGGTGGTCTTGCCGACTCCTCCGATCCCGCCGACGGCGGAGATCACCACCGTCTCGTTGCCGTTCGGACGCAGGGCGCGCAGGAGGTCCCGGGTGTCGTGGCCGCGACCGGTGAAATCGCCGGTGGCGTACGGGAGTTGCGCGGGTGGTGGCAGCGCCGCCACATCGGCTTGGGCGGGTGCGCCGGCGTCGGCCCGCTGTGGAGCCGTCCGTACGGCGCCCCCGGCGCCACCCGCAGCGGACCCACGGGGCTCACCGCCGCCGGAGCCGCCACCGGAGCCGCCGCCGCGTCCCGCTCCTGCGCTCGGCTCCCCCGGTGTGGCCGTCACCGCACGGGCATCGCCCGCCCGGCCGGCCCGCTCCAGAACCGTGGAGCGCAGGCGCTGCAGTCCCTCGTGGCGCGGATGTTCCGCGCACAGCTGGGACAGTTCGGGAACCAGCCGCGCATGCTGCCCCCGGGCCAGGTCCAACTCCAGCCGCTCCAGCAGGACGGACAGCCGCAGCTCGGTCAGCCGCTCCCGCTGGATCCGGGCGAACGGGCCGGGCAGACCGGCCAGCGGCACTCCGCGCCACCGGCGCAGGGCGCCCTCCAGCAGTTCGGCCCCGCTGCCGAGGTCCCCGGCGGCCACCCGTGCGCGGGCCCGGGCCACCTCGGCCTCGAAGACGGTCAGGTCCACCGCGGTGTCCGGTACGCCGAGCGCGTACCCGCGCCCCTCGGTCGCCAGGCACGGGCCCACCACCCTGCGCAGCCGGTACACGTACGACCGGACCGTGCCCACCGCCGTTCTGGGAACCTCCTCGCCCCACATCCCGTCGATCAGCTCGTCCAGCTCGCAGGCCCCCGGCCGCCGCACCACGAGCATCGACAGGAGCAGACGCTGCTGCGGCGGCCCCAGTGCGAGCGGCTGCTCGTCCTGCCAGGCCTGTACCGGCCCGAGCAGCGAGAAGTACGGCGGGGCGGAATTCCTCACGGTGGCCCCCCTTTCTGCGATTTCTGCGATGAATGCAATCCCCAGGAAGGATGATCTTCACAGACTCGAGCAGAGGGTTCGTCCGGATCCGGCCACCACCGGTTCCCCGCGAAGGACGAGGTCAGAGGCGGCGGGTGTGGACCTCCAGGTGGGCGTCCAGGTGGGCGGCCGACCGGGTCAGGCCGTCCGCCGCCGTCGCGCAGCGTTCGGCAAGGTCCTCCACGCGGCGGCGGAAGGCGTCCGCCTCCGGGCCGTTCCAGTCCAGCGCCGCGGCCGAGGCGCGCAGCCGTTCCGCGTGGTGGCGCAGGGCCGTGGAGTGGGTGCGCAGCCCGTCCACGGGGGCGTGGCGCAGCGCGGCGCGCGCCGCCGGGATCGTGGTCACAGGGACCTCCAGGGGGCGAAGGCGTTGGTCACGCCGGCCAGGGCCGGGGCCAGTTCGGGGTGGTGGCGCAGCAGTACGGTGACCATGGAGTTGCGGTCGACCCACTCCAGGCCCTCTGCGGTGTAGACCTCGGGACGGTAGTCGGTGGTGAAGAAGCGGTCGCTCTTCAGGCGCCGGCTGGCCATCAGGATGAAGATGCGGAAGAGGGAGTCGCTGAAGCCGAATCCGGCCGGGCGGGGCTCGGCGAGGTTGCCGACGAGGGTGTCGACCCGGTCGAGCCGGCCCTCGTACAGCTCCTCGAGCAGCGGTGTGTCCCCCGGGTGGCCGCCGGTCAGCTCCTCGAAGGAGGCGACCGGGCGCTTGCGCAGCATCCGCCGGTAGGCGTTGTAGCGCGGGATGCCCCGCTCGCGGTCGCGCAGGATGTCGACGGTCCCGAGGTCGATGTGCTCGCCGGAGAGCCGGGCGAGGTTGCGCAGCGCGTCGGGGTGGTTGTGCAGGACGAGCGCGCCCGGGTGCTCGGTGCCGAAGGTGTACAGGAGGTCGCTCATCCCGTACGCGTCGATGGCGGTGCGGGTGGTCTCGCCCTGCATGTCGTCGAAGCCGATCACCTCCCGGACGGAGCCCCCGGTGTGGTCGCGCAGTGTCACCTCGTCGGGGATCAGCGGGTGCAGCCGGTACGCGGAGACGAACTCCTCCGTCATCGAGAACGGCGCCGCGTGGTGGTCGGTCGGCGAGCCGAGGATGCCGCTGAGCATCTCGCCGCCGCCGATCCGGCCGAACCGCTTGGAGACCCAGCGGGGCAGCACTCCGTACCAATTGGCGTTCATCGCGCGATGCAGCACGGGGGTGTCGAGGATGCCCGGGGTCCACTCCACCGTGTGGATCTTCGCCATGAGGGCGGTGTTGACGAGCCGCGCGGTGTGGAAGAGCCGCTCGTCGTCCCAGGTGGGGTGATGGGAGCGGATCTGGTCGCAGATCGCGTTGTGCTCCTTGGCGAAGAGCGTGTGGAGCAGCGAAAGTCCCGTCCAGTAGTCGCTGTTCATGCCTGTGTGGTCGAGGCAGGTCATGCCGGGCCGGGGGTCGGAGGGCAGGCGTCCCTCCTGGAGGATGAGATGGCCGTGCTCCCCGGTACGGAGGGAGCGGCACCGGTCTTCGTCAGAGCCGTAGATCTGCGAGCCGTCCCACCAGTGCGTGACCGTGTTCTCGTACGTCGGCGGGGCGTCCGGCGCGGCGTGGGCGACCGGGTCGGGGCGGGTACGGTTCACCCGCATCGGGCAGCCTCCGCTCCAGTCGTCGTCGGCGGCGAGCGGGACGGTGAAGGGCTCGGCCTTCTCGTTGTCGCCGTGGTTGGCCCAGCCGTGGTTCTGGAACTGGATCCACGCGGCGGCCAGCAGATTGAGCGTGGGGGCCGGCGTGAAGGCCTTGCGGGCGAGCAGCTGCCGGCTGATCTCGCGGGGGCTCGGCGTCATGAGGTCTTCGTCTGAGTCCGGGAAGACCATGTGCAGCGGCGCGTTGCGGTCGAGCCGGGTGCCGGCCCTGCCCATGTCGGTGTCGTCCGGGTCGTAGCCGGAGCCGTCGTACGAGCGGAACGGCGCGAGGGTGGGGGTGGCCCTGCGGGGGCGCTCGCCGCCCGCGCCGAAGGTGTCGTGCAGGTTCTGGCGGCGCAGGTCGTCGCGGAGCACCCGGATGTTCAGCAGGGCCACCGGGCCGGGGAGCTCCCACCAGTCGCGGGACCGGTTGATCCGGGCGAAGGCGGCCGAGCCGAGGCGCTCCAGGAGCCCGGGCGGGCCGTACCCGGCGGGCGCGGGACGCCTGCTCTGCGGGGGGAGGGCGGCGGAGGGGACGGCGGGCCCCTCCGGCCCGGCCGTCGCCGTATCCGTCGTGCCTGTTGGGCGTGTGGTGTCCGTCGTGGGTGTGGTGTCCGTCGTGTCTTTCGTGTGTGTCATCGTGAGGTCCTCAGCGGTCGTAGAGCTGGAACAGCCGGGTGTCGGTGACCCGGCCGCGGAACGGCGTGAGTTCCGCGTCGACATGGGCGCTCGCCTCCGGCGCGTCGAACCGGAGGTTGTGCGCGTACCGTTCGGCCGCATGGCAGAGCGGGAAGGCGTGTGTGTCGTCCGTCCAGGTGAACTCGGTGAACTGTGCGGGCAGGGCGTACGGGGACACCGAGGAGCGTCCCTCCAGGCTCGGCACGACATCGTGCTCGTTGATCAGCGAGCACACCCGGGTGCCCGGGTCCGCAGGCCGCTTCCCGTCGATGGGCGATCCGATCGCGACGACGTGCGTGACCCGGTAGAGCGCGCAGAAGTCCCGGTCCGCGGCCAGGTTCATCGCGGTGATCCCGCCCAGGCTGTGGCCGACCAGCGCGATCTCGGCGCCCGTGGGGATCGTCAGCCGCAGGGCGCGGGTGGCGGCCCGGGAGTACGGGGTGCTGGGTCTGGCCACCGCGTGGACGGCGCCGAGCAGGTCCTGCGGGCTCTCGTTCCTGACCCCGTCAGCCGACATTCCGGCGAGCTGGACGACGTACCGCGTCACATCGTCGGCTCCCGACACGCGCTGGACGAGCAGGGTGCCGCCGGTGCCGACCGCGCCGATGTTGCGGATGTATCCGCTGATGGTGCCGGAGGTGTCGAGGCGCTCCAGCATGCCCGGCTCGGGCTGCTTCGGCACGGCGCGGCCGGGGCCGCGGTCGAGGAGGGCCCAGACCTGGCCGCTGACGCCCATGAGCGGTTCGGCGGTGGTCAGGGTGCGGCCGGTGGCGATCTCCCAGCCGGCCTCGTCGTTGAAGGGGTTCTCGTCGGTCAGCGCGTTCCACGCCAGGATGTCGGCGAAGGAGGGGGCGAGCAGCGCGAAGGCCCGCTCGGCACCCTGGCTGCCGGTGATCTTCCTGAAGGCGCGGATCGCCTCGCGCTGCCGGTCCTCCTCGATGGCTTTGAGGACTCGTGCGGTGTCGGGGTCGCTGAGCAGCTCGGGGTGTTCGACGGCGGCCGCGCGGACACGTGCCTTGAGGCCGGTGACGGCGAGGCTGACCGCCAGGCTCTCCCGGCTGGTGAAGACTCCGGCGAGGCGGCCGGCGCGGGCGAGCCCGCGGCCGTTCGCGGCCCAGCCCAGCCCCTTGGGGTCCGTGAGGGTACGGAGCAGGGTGCGCAGCGCGGTGCGGGCGCGGCCGGAGGTACCGAGGGCCGCCAGCGGCAGCCGGGTGCCGAGGGCGAGTTCGGAGGCGTGCCGGGAGGCCTCGCGTACGGCGTCGGCGGCCTCGGCCAGGTCGCGGCACAGCTGGTGCAGGGCGGCCACGTCCGGTTCGCCGCCTGCGGCGGGAGGAACGGTGGGGGCGGTGGGGGCGGTGGAGGCAGTGACGGCTTCGGGCATGAGCGGGCTCTCTCCAGGTCTCAGCGCGGGGCCAGGCGGAGCCTGATCGCGGCCGTGTCCACCGTTCCGGGCAGCGGTCGGTGCGGGTCGACGGCGGGGCGGCCCCCGATGATCCGGTGGCCGCGCAGCACCTGCGCGCAGACGGCCGAGGTCAGCAGCAGGCCGAGCTGGTCGCCGGGGCAGCGCCCTCCGCCGTGACTGAAGGGAGCCATCCGGAGGTCTTGGTCGGCGTCCGCCTCGAGCCAGCGGCCGGGTACGAAGAGGTCGGCGGCCGGTACGCGGGCGGTGTCCCGCTGGTGGAAGCCGATGGGGACCAGGACGGAGGTCCCGGCAGGGTGGCGCACGCCGCCCCATTCGGTTTCGGCGCGGGTGACGCGTACCAGGTCGGGGACCAGCGGATAGAGCCGCAACGATTCCTGTACGCAGGCACGCAGCCGGGGCAGTTCGCGTCCACCGGTGGCGATGTCGGCGTGGGCGGCCTCCTGTTCGGCGGGGTGGGCGGCGAGCAGCAGCAGGGTCCGGACGACGACGCTTGCGATGCCGTCGAGGGCGAGCAGCCAATGGTGCACCTGACCGAGCGGGTCGGTGTCCGCACCCGCAGGTCGGCTCAGTGCCCGGGCGGCCAGGGCGTGTCCGGAGGCGTCGGCCGCGTACTCCCCGACGCGGGCCGCGGCCTTCGCGTACAGCGCTCGATCGGCCTTGTTCCGACTCTTGAGCAGGCCCATCCAGTTGCCCGCGTTGCGCAGCTCGTACAGCCAGCCGGTCAGCTCCTCGTCACCGGTGGCTCGGTCGCCGAGGGCCACTCGGCGGGTGATCCGGCCCATCGCCTGCTTCATCCGGGCGAAGTCGAGGGTCGCGCGGGCGGTGAGCGCCAGGCTCTCCTCCTCGATGATGCGCTGGTAGTGAGCGCAGTCGGGGTGGACGGGCCGATCCGGTGCAAGGACCTCGTCGTTGATCTTGCGCCGTTCCTCGCGGAGATCGCCGTGACTGCAGATCACTCCGGTGGGCTCCAGGACGGTCAGTCCCTTGTTCTTTTCCGGGGCGTCCAGGGCGAGGGTGCGTACGGGCTCGGCGAAGAACTGGCGCAGGTCGGCCTGGTCGAGCAGGACCAGCACCGAGCCGGACAGCCCGCGGACCAGCACGGGGGCACCGCCGTGCCGGGCCCGCATCGCGCGCAGGGTGGCGGCTGACCAGGCCGGCTGGTTCAGGGCCGCGTACGCGGCGACGACACGGGGACGGGCGTTCACGAAGCCCCGGACGAAGGCCGGGAGGGTATGGGTGGCGGCGAAGCGCACGGCCTCGGTGCGGCCCGCACGGACGGGCCCGGCCATGCGGGGCGAGAGGAAGGGCGCGGCCTGGGTCTCGTTCTCGGTCATGCCTCGACGACCTTTCCCGGGTTGAGCAGGTTCTTCGGGTCGAAGAGCCGCTTGAGTCCGCGCTGCAACTCCAGGCTCGCCGGGTCGAGTTCGCGGGCGAGCCAGTCGCGCTTGAGTGTGCCGATGCCGTGTTCGCCGGTGCTGGTACCGCCGAGGGCGAGCCCGGCGGCCATGATCTCGTCGTACGCCTTCTCGGCGCGGCGGAACTCATCCGGGTCCGACTCGTCGAAGACGACGGTCGGGTGGAGGTTGCCGTCCCCGGCGTGTCCGAGAGTGAAGATCCGCAGCCGGTTGCGGCGGGCGATCTCCTCGATCGTGCCGATGAACTTGGGCAGTTCGGAGCGGGGTACGGCCACGTCCTCGATGAAGGCGGTGGGTTTGCCGCCGAGGGTCGCGGCGAAGGCGCCGAGGGCCGGGCTGACCAGCCGCCGGGCCTCGATGACCTGCCGGGACTCCTCGGGGGTGGAGGCGACGTGGACGTGGTCCGCTCCGGCCTCCTTGCAGAGCAGTTCCATCGCGTGGAGGTCGCTCGCGGGGTCGGCCGAGTCGCTCTCGACGATGAGGGTGGCGGCGCTGCCGGGCCGCAGCAGCCCGTGACCGTGGTCGGCGACGGCCTGGGACGTCGCCCGGTCGAGGAGTTCGAGCGCGGACGGGATGTGGCCGGCGGCGGTGATGGCGGCGACGGCGTCCCCGGCTGCGGTGAGGCCGGGGAACTGGGCGAGCAGGGCGAGCGCGGCCGGGCGGGCGGGCCGGAGCGCGAGCGTGGCGCCGACGACGACGGCGAGGGTGCCTTCGGAGCCGACGATCAGCCGTGTCAGGTCGTAGCCCGCGACGCCCTTGGCGGTGTCGCGTCCGGTGCGCATGCGGCGGCCGTCGGGGAGTACGAGGTCGAGGCCGAGCACGTAGTCGGCGGTGACCCCGTATTTCACGCAGCAGATGCCGCCGGCGCCGGTGGCGATGTTGCCTCCGATGGTGCAGCGCTCCCAGGAGGCGGGGTCGGGCGGATAGGTCAGGCCGTGCGCGGCGACTGCGTCGTTCAGATGCTTGGTGATGACGCCGGGCTCGCAGCGCACGAGGCGGTTGGCCGGGTCGATTTCCAGGATCCGGTCCATCCGGGCGGTGGACAGGACGACGCAGCCGTCGATGGCGTTGGCGGCGCCGGCGAGTCCTGTGCGGGCGCCCTGCGGGACGACGGGGACGCCGAGTTCGTACGCGGTGCGCAGGATGTGCGCGACCTGCTCGGCGGTGTGCGGGAGTGTGACGACGGCGGGGGTGCCCGCTTGCGAGAAGGGTGCCGCGTCGCGGGTGTGGGCGGCGAGTGCGTCGGCGTCGGTGCGCAGGGCGTCGGCGGGGAGCCGGGCGCCGAGTCGGTCGAGGAGCACGGTGACGCCGGTGGTGTGGGGGGAGACGGTGGGGTCGGTGGGCATACCGGGCCTTCTGGAGGTGGTGGCGGTGGTGGGGGGTGTGGAGGGGCCGCGAAACGGGGGCGGCGTGGAGGGGCGGCCGCGCACGGCGCTTACAAGGAGGGGAGCTCGGTGGTGATCGGTACGTCGATGAGCACCGGGCCGTCCTGCTGGGCCGCGGCGTCCCGTACGAGCTTGGTGAGCTCCCCGGCTCCGTAGGCCGTGTGGGCGCGGACGCCGTAGCCGGTGGCGATCGAGGTGATGTCGAGCCCCGGGATGTCGAGCCCGGGGGCGCCTTGGGCGTGCTCGATCTGCGCGAACCACTGGAGGATCGCGTAGCGGGCGTTGCTGAGGACGACGAAGGTGACGGGGATCTTGTAGGTGGCGGCGGTCCACAGGGCCTGGACGGCGTAGTGGATGGAGCCGTCGCCGATGACCGCGACGACGGGCCGGTCGGGGGCGCCGAGCTGGGCGCCGACGGCGGCGGCCGCACCGAAGCCGAGGCCGCCGCCCGCGGAGAAGAGGTACGAGCCGGGGGTGCTGATCCGGGTGGCCTCGTGGAACTGCGGGACGTTGGACGGCGATTCGTTGACCCAGAGGGTGTGTGCGGGAGCGCCCTGGGCGATGGCCGTCATGGCGGCGAGGGGGGTCAGCACTCCCTCGGGCCCGTCGGTGACCTGTACCCGCTCCTCGGGCCGGGCCGCGGGGCCGCCGGCCGGGAGCGGGTCGGCGAACCGGTCCGCGAGGGCGCGGGCGGTAAGCGCGAGATCGGCGACGACCGCGTCGCCGACGGGGGCCCTGGCGGCCTCCTCCGCATCGCGGGTCAGCAGGATCAGCTCGGCGCCGTCCGGCAGGTGGGAGCCCGGAATGTAGGGGTAGTAGCGGAAGACGGGCGCGCCGATGACCACGACCAGGTCGTGGCCGGTCAGCTGCCGGGTGAGCGGGCCGATGGCCGGGACGAGTTCCCCGCGGAACTGCGGGTGGTTGCGGGGGAAGGCCACCCGGGCGGAGACGGGGGCCGCCCAGACGGGCAGCCCGGTGCGCTCGGCGAGCGCGACCACCGCGTCCCAGGCACCGGACGCGTCCACGTCGTCGCCGACGACGAGCACGGCGGAGCGCGCTCCCGCGATGCGGTCGGCGAGGTCCTGGAGGGTGTCCGGGGCCGGGCCGGTGACGTGGGTAACGCGGCGGGCGGCGGCGGTCCGGGCGCCGCGGTCCTCCTCCTCGGTGAGCTCGGCGTCGAAGTCGTCCATGGGGAGGGAGACGAAGACCGGGCCGTGGGGCGGGGTTTCGGCGAGCTGGACGGCGCGGGCGAGCGCGGGGGCCACGTCCGCGGGGCGCGGGGGCTCGTACGCCCATTTGACGGCGGGCTGCGGGAGGAGTGTGGCCTGGGGGTTGGAGAGCAGCGCCTCCATGGTGAGCATGGCGCGGACCTGCTGGCCTGCCGTGACCACCATGGGGGTGCGGTTGGCGCGGGCGTTGAGGATGGCGCCCATGGCGTTTCCGGTGCCGGGGCCGGTGTGCAGGTTGACCAGGGCGGTGGTGCCGGAGGCGAGGGCGAAGCCGTCGGCCATGCCGACGACGACGGCTTCCTGGAGGCCCAGTACGTACCGGAAGTCCTCGGGGAACTGCTTGAGCATGGGCAGTTCGGTCGAGCCCGGATTGCCGAACACCGTGGTCATGCCGCGTGCCCGCAAGACGTCCAGGACCGCTTCTCGAACCGTGCGCATGTGGATCCTTCCGCGCAGCCGGGGACAACTGACGGTGATCAAGACAGCACGCTCAGTGGATCTTGGCAAAACGCTCCCACGGGTGGGTTCGCCCTGCTATGGGAACGCCACGAAGGGCGCCACCCGCGCCGCCCGCGTCGTTCACCGTGGTTGACGCCCCGTCCACCCGGCGCGACCGATGTCCCCCGTAGGCATGGGTCGCACTGGAGCCCGCGGGATCGACTGGGGGCGCATGCGGCGCCCTCGGGGACCGCCACCCCGTACGGCGCCGCCTTGAGCGGGGTCGGGAACCGCGAGTCCGACTTTCCCGGCGCAATCATTCGGTACTCGCCGAAACATTGGGGCATCCTGGGACCATGAACGAGTTGCATTCCGGGGCACCTGCGGAGGAACCCGCACCCGCGGCCCGCCTTGCCGCGTTCGCCGCGGCCTTGGCCGACGAAACGCGGGCCGCCATCTGTATGACGCTGCTGGAAGGCCGCGCCTGGACCGCGGGCGAGCTGGCCCGGATCACCGCGGTGGCGCCGTCCACCGTCAGCGGCCATCTGTCACGGCTGCTCGGCGCGGGCATCTGCGTGACCGAGCGGCAGGGCCGCCACAGCTATGTGCGCATCGCCGACGCCGCGACCGCTCGCCTCCTCGACCAGCTCGCCTCGTACGCGGTGCCGGACCGGGACGCGGCGCACACGGTACCCGTGATCGCCGCACCGGACCCGCTGGCCCGCGCACGGACCTGTTACGACCACTTCGCGGGCCGGTTCGGCATGGCGGTGACCGACGCGATGGAACGGCGCGGGCTGCTGCGCACGGAAGGCGTCTTCGAGCTGACGGAGGAGGGCCGGACCTGGTACGCGGGGGCCGGCGTGGATCTCGCCCACGAGGGACGCAGACCCCTGGCGAGTTCCTGCCTGGACTGGACCGAGCGGCGCCGCCACCTGGGCGGCGTCGCCGGGGCCCGGCTGTGCGCGCGGGCGCTGCAGGAGGAATGGGTGGCACGCCCGGCAGCCGGCGGGCGGGGGCTGGAGGTGACCGCGGCCGGGGAGCGGGCCTTCGCAGACCTGCTGGGGATCGCTCCGGACGCATGGAGCTGAGCCCGCCCCCGAGGCGGGTACGCGCGTCCAGGTTCCGCGAAAATACTTCGGTGAACACCGAAGCGTTGTGTCGTAGGGTGGAGCGCATGACGTTCCGCAAGGGTCTGATCCCGCCCCATATGCTCACGGTCGGCGCCGTTTCCTTCACGGTCTTCGCGTGGGCCTCCGCCTTCGTCTCCATCCGCAGTGCGGGCGCCGCCTACTCACCCGGGGCCCTGGCCCTCGGCAGACTGCTGGCCGCCTCACTGGTGCTCGGGATCCTGCTCCTGGTCCGCCGCCAGGGCCTGCCGCCCCGCGAGGCCTGGCGCGGAATCCTGGTGTCGGGCGTGGTGTGGTTCTGCGGCTACACGGTCGCCCTGAACTGGGGTGAGCGCCTGGTCGATGCGGGCACGGCGTCCCTGCTGGTGAACACCGGGCCGATCCTCATGGCCCTCCTCGCGGCCCGCCTCCTCGGAGAGGCGCTGCCGCCGCGGCTGTTGGCGGGCATGGCCGTCTCCTTCGTCGGAGCGGTGGTCGTGGGCCTGTCCATGTCGTCCGGTGGCGGCGGCTCCACCTCGGTGCTCGGAGTCGTACTCTGCCTGCTCGCGGCGGTGGCCTACGCGACCGGCGTCATCGCGCAGAAGCCCGCGCTCTCCTACGGAACACCCCTGCAGATCACCGCCTACAGCTGCCTGACGGGGACCGTGGTCTGCCTGCCCTTCGCGGGGCAGCTGCTCTCGGAACTGCCGAAGGCACCCCTCTCGGCGACTCTGAACATGGTCTACCTGGGCGTGGTGCCGACCGCCCTCGCCTTCACCACGTGGACCTACGCCCTGGCGCGCATGCCCGCCGGCAGGCTGGGCGCGACGACCTATGCCGTACCGGCCATCGTCGTCCTCCTGAGCTGGGCCCTGCTGGGCGAGGTGCCCGCGTGGCTGACGCTGCTCGGCGGAGTGCTCTGCCTCGCCGGGGTCGCGGTCTCCCGGTACGCACCGCGCACCCCTCGGACCCCCTCCCGCGGCGGCCGGCTCCGCGCAGGCCGGACCTGACCGGATACCCGCCCGGATGCCTGATCGGATGCCTGATCGGATCCTCTCCACCCCGCCCTGCCTGTCCTTCACGACCGGTGAGGCGCGTCACCGCGCGCCTCACCCGGATGCCCGGTCCAGTGGGCATCGGGGCCGAGGGGCCGTTGACTGGGGAGTCCGGAGCACTCGGACGCTTGGAGGCGTGGTGGCGGCGATCGCGTGGACGCGTGGTGTGGCAGGTGTGGTGCTGTCGGTGGTGGCGCTCGGCGCGGCCGGCTGCTCGAACGGCGAGGGCACCCCGTCCGGCGCCGTGTCGAGCGCGGCGTCCGCGGTGAAGTCGGCGGGCGAGGCCGTCTCGTCGGCCGCCGCCGAGGCCGCGAAGGCCGCCGAGTCCGCCGCGGCCGTGGCGAAGGACAAGCTCGCCGAGGTCAAGAACGGGGTCGACGCCAAGGACCAGGCGTCCCTGGGTGCGGTGGCGACCGACCCGGACGGCTATACGACCGTCCCCGTGACGGTGCGCAACACCGACGACGCGGTGAAGTCCTTCGCGGTGCAGGTCGAGTTCAGGGACGAGAGCGGGACCCTGGTCGACACCGTGGTGACGACGGTCTCGAACGTGGCCGGGAAGGGCACGGGCGAGGGCACGGCCCGCAGTACGCACAAACTGTCCGGCACGGTGTCCGCACAGGTAGGCACCGCCCTGCGCTACTGAGGCCGGGGCCCGCCGCATGGGCGGAGAGCGGTGGCGCGCCGTGCGCGGCGGCTGTCCGCCACTCTGCCCGGCAGGTGTCACAGCGGGATTCCGAGGGGCCCGTACTGCTCTCGCCCGACCCCCGCCGCACGGAAGGTCCCGACCGCGGCGGCGGATCGTGGACGGTACGCCGCCCGGCCCCCGCCGGAGCCCGCATGGCGATCAGCAGCGGGGGACGTGAGAATGAGACTGCTGAAAAGACCCCCGGCCGACGGCCGCGGGGACCGGTCGGTCCTGCCGTTCCGCGCGGCTGGACCGAGCGGCGAACACCAGCGTCCGCGGAAGAACTCAGGTGACCGGTCATGTGCCGATGGCTCGCGTATTCGGGATCGCCCGTGCTGCTCGACACCATCCTGTACAAACCGGCCCACTCGCTGATCGACCAGAGCCTGCACTCCAAACTGGGCGTGGAGACGACGAACGGCGACGGGTTCGGGGTCGGGTGGTACACCCACGACACCACCGCCACCCCGGCGCTCCTCAAGGACGTCGGCCCTGCCTGGAACAACCGCAACCTGCGGGAGCTCGCGGACCATGTGACCTCGCCGTTGTTCTTCGCCCACATCCGGGCGTCGACGGGCACGGCGGTGCAGCAGACGAACTGCCACCCGTTCCGGCACGGTCGCTGGATGTGGATGCACAACGGCTCCATCGCCGGCTTCCACCGCATGCGCCGGGACCTCGCCCTGGTCATCGACCCGGCACTGTTCTCCGACATCGAGGGCACCACCGACTCCGAGGTCATGTTCTACCTCGCGGTCACCTTCGGCCTGGAGCAGGACCCGCCGGGCGCCGTCGCCCGGATGGTGGGGCTGGTCGAACGCGTCGGCCGGGAGCACGGCGTCGAGTTCCCGATCCAGATGACGGTGGCCGTGACCGACGGCGAGAGCGTGTGGGCCTTCCGCTACTCCAGCCAGGGTGCCTCCCGGTCGCTGTTCTACAGCAGCCGGGTCGACACCCTGCGCAGGCTGCACCCGGATGTGGCGTTCCTTCAGGACGTCTCCGAGGAGACGCGCCTCATCGTCTCCGAACCCCTCGGCGATCTGCCCGGGGTCTGGAACGAGGTACCCGAGAGCTGCTACGGCGTCGTACGGCCCGGGGCGGACGCCATGCACCCCTTCGCCCCGGAACCCGTCTAGAACGCGTCCTTCTCCTCCCCCGCCCCTGCCTGCGCCAGCTCCACCCCGGTCCGGTACAGCTCGACCAGCAGGGGCCGCAGGGCCGCGCCGGATGCGGTCAGACCGTAGCGGGTGCGCACGGGAAAGCCGGTCAGCCGTTCCCGTACCGCGAGGCCCCGCTCCTCCAGCGTCCGCAGCCGCTCGGTCAGCACCTTGGGGCTGATGTCGGGAAGCCGCGCCGCCAGCGCCCCGAACGACAGGGGTCCGCCCATCAGTTCGCGCAGGACGAGCATGGTCCAGCGCCCTGACACCGCCGCGAGCGCCCGTTCCACCGGGCAGTCCGCTCCGGGCGCCGGGTACGCCCGCCGGCGTCCCGAACCAGCTCGGCGTCCTACGGGCCTGCGTGGCTTTCCGATTGGTGCGTACACGGCGGGCGACATCGCGCTGCTGATCGTCGACTGGAGCATCGAGGGCACCGGCCCCGACGGCGCGGCCGTCCGTCTGGCCGGCACCGCCACGGACGTCGCCCGCCGCGGTCCGGACGGCCTGTGGCGCTACGTCGTCGACAACCCGTTCGGCACCTCTCCCGCCTGACCCGTGGGCAGGGCCGGGCTCAGGAGTCCGCCTGGTGGACGGCGGCGAGGGTGACGCCGCCGGATGGACGGCTTCTTCTCCTCGGACTCCGGGGACCGCGAGTCACATGGTGGTACGGGGTGCCGGGAGGGTGAGTCGGGTGGCGGGGTCGGATGGGGGAAGGGCGATGGGGCTGGCGCCGTCGTGGTCGTGCGTGACGTCGGTGAGCGGGCGCGTGCGTTCGGCCGCGCGGGCCAGCCAGTGCCAGATCCGGGACGGGCCGTCCGGCACCGGCGTTCCGGACTCGCTGGTGCTGATCCACGTCGTGAGGGTGAACCGGTGGTCGGCGAAGTGCCCGCTGGGGCAGGTGGACGGGACGACCTCGTGGAAGGCGCCGGCCGGGAAGAACACGATGGTGTCGTGCTCGGGTTCGATGGTGCGATAGGAGTCCGCCGGCTGGGCCCCACTGCCGCCCAGCAGGGTGTCGTACAGCCGGAGTTGGCCGCCTTCGAAGCCACGGGGCCGGCGGTGGAGGTAGTACACCGCCGACAGGGCCGTGCCGACGTCGCGGACCCGTGAGGCGTCGGTGTGGATGCCGTAGTGGCCCCCCTCACCGTGCGATGTCAGGACGGTCAGCGTCTGTGTGAGGGCCGCCTGGTGGCCGAGGATCTCCTGGACGAGCGGCAGGCAGTCGGCGAGGTGGGCGCTGAACACGGAGCTCGTCACGGGGAGGACGAGGGAGCTGCGGCCCTTGTGGGAGACCTGGCCCGACAGGGGGTCCAGAACCGTACCCGCGTAAAAGTCGGCCTCCTGGGAGATCGCGTACTTCAGCAGGGTGTCGGCGCGTTCGGCGCCCAGGAAGTTCTCGAAGCGGCAGACCGGTGCCGGTACCACGGGCGTCGTGGACCACTGATCGGAGGGCGGGAGGACCTGAGTGCTGATTTCCGTCGGCGTGGCTGGTTCCGTCGCGTATCCGCTCATGGCCCCGAACCGTACGCGGAGCGGCCGGAGCCGTCGAAGGAGCACATGGGGGCGCACAGGAGTACACCCCTCCGCTCCCATGTGCTCACTGCCGCGGGCAGATCCACCCGGGCTCTTGCGCGGTGGAGACGCAGGACGGGACGGTGGCCATGGGCCCGGACGCCCTCGTCTCCTCGCCGAGACGGACCCGCCGGCCGTCGCCGACTGGCGCACCGGTCGATGCCACCGGGACGCGGTGACCGGCCCGCATCCGTGTACGGTCACGAACCGGGCAGGCGAACCGCGTGCACCGAACGGCCGACCGCAGGGATGAAGGATCGATGACGCTCGAAGAAGGCCAGAGGGTGATGCTGGCGGTGGACCTCAGACTGACCGGTTCGGTGGTCCCGGCGGAGGATTCCGCGACGTCGGCGGATGCCGGCGCCGGGATCCTGTATCTGGCGTCGGGCACCGAGGGCACCGTCGAGCGGGTGCACGAGCACGACCGGCAGCAGAGCGAGGAGGTGCGCGAGTACGAGCGGCTCAAGGGGCTCCTCGACGCCTTCGGCCACCAGATGCCCCCGGAGAGCCGCAACCAGCTCGAAGAGAAGGTCGCCGCCCTGGAACCCGCGTGGACCGCCTACCAGGAGGACAGGCTCCGCACCACGGTCCGCGTCCGCCTCGACAACGGGTTCGTCCTCGACGGTGCGCACGAGGACGTCTTCACGTCCGTCTGACCGGGCACTCCCGTCGGCCCGTTCACACCGCCGGCTTGCCGGTCTCGCGGCCGTCGACGTACGTCTCCACCACCCCGATGTCACCGATCCGGGAGACCTCGACGCGCCGCGGGTCGTCGCCGAGCACGACCAGGTCGGCGCGTTTGCCCGGGGTGAGGCTGCCCGCGCCGTCCTCCCAGTGGCAGGCGTACGCGCCGGCGACGGTGTAGGCGTGCAGGGCCTCGTCGACGCTGATGCGCTCGTCCGGGCCGATCAGCCGGCCCGACGCGGAGGCCCGCTCGGCCATGAACTGGACGGCACGCAGCGGGGAGCCGTCCGTCACCGGCCGGTCGGAGCTGCCGACCAGGGTGACGCCGTGGTCGAGGAAACCCCTGCCCCGGTACAGCCACGGCGCCCGCTCCTCGCCCATGATCGTCGCGTAGTCGTCGCCGAAGTAGCGCAGGAAGTTGGGCTGGACGACCGCGCTGACGCCCAGCTGCGCGAAGCGCGGGAGCTGGTCCGGCCGGATCAGGCCGGCGTGTTCGATGCGGTGCCGGGCGCGGGGACGGGGTCGCAGGCGCTGGGCCCGTTCCAGGGCGTCCAGTGCCACATCGGCCGCGCGGTCGCCGATGGCGTGTACGGCGAGCTGCCAGCCGGCGAGGTGGCCGTCCACGATCGACTGCCTGATCGCCTCGGGGTCGTCCTGCAACTGGCCGGCGTGGTGCAGTCCTTCATACGGGGCGCTGAGCGCTGCGGTACGGGCCATCATGCCGCCGTCGGTGAAGACCTTCAGCGCGCCCACGGAGAGCCAGTCGTCTCCGAATCCGCTGCGCAGGCCGAGGTCGAGGGCCTTGGGGATGCCGTCGGCTTCGTGCGCGGCGACCGAACGCAGCCGGTCGGCGGAGACCATGAGCTGCACCCGCAGGGGCAGCAGCCCCTTCTCCCGGGCGAGTTGATAGGCCCCCAGCTCGACAGGGCTGTGACCGAAGAGGGTGCCGCCGATGCCCGCCTCGGCGCAGGCGGTGACGCCTTCGGCCAGGCAGGTCCGGGCGGCGCGGCCGATCGCCTCCGCCAACTCCTCCTGCGAATAGGGCAGTCGCAGCGCCCGGGCGGCGCCCATCGCCCCCTCGGCGAGGAAGCCGTTCTCGTGCGGGACGTCTGCGGCGAGCATGTCGAGGACGGCCGTGTTGACGACGCAGCCGTGCCCGGAGTCGTGCAGGACGTACAGCTTGTGCCCCCGGCTCACCGTGTCCAGTTCGGCGGCGGTCAGATGGCGCCCGAGGGCCCGCTGGTCGTAGCCCACGATACTGACCCAGGATCCGGGCGCGTTCTTCCGGGCGACGGCCCGTGCCACGACCGCGAGCACTTCGTCGACCCGCGTGCAGCCCGCGATGCTCGCGGTGTTCTGCTTGAGGCCGGTCCAGGGCAGGTGCACGTGCGCGTCGATGAACCCGGGCAGCACGGTGGCGCCCTGAAGGTCGATCACCTCACGTGCGGGCAGTGAGGCCACAGCCGCGTCCAGGCCCACGATGCGGCCCCGCCAGATGCCCAGCTCGTGGGCGACCGGGTGATCCGGGTCCATGGTGAGGAAGCGGGCGTTGGTCAGTCTGGTGCAGAGCATCGGCGGTGTCCCCCGGTGAAGGCCGGCCGGCGCGGTCGGCGCCGTACCGGGATCGGCTGCGACGGGTCAGGCCTCCATCGACCCGGCCAGGGAACGGGGGCGCAGATCCGTCCAGTTGGTCTCCACGAAGTCCAGGCAGGCCTCCCGGGTGTTCTCGTCGAAGACCACCGTCCAGCCACCGGGCACCTCGGCGAAGGACGGCCAGAGCGAATGCTGGCCCTCGTGGTTCACCAGGACCAGGAAGCGGCCTTCGGCATCGTCAAATGGGTTGGTGCTCACGTTCGTTCCTCCCCGAGAACGTCATGCTTAGGTTAGGCTCGCCTAATTGCGACGAGCTTAGTCTTTCCCCTTGCTGCTCACAAGGAGATCTGTATGCGTCTGACCGATCCCGTCTCCGGCCGCGGCGCCGGCACGGAACCCGCCTTCGCCGCGTACGGACTGTCCGCCCCGCCCGGTACCGACGCGTTCTGGGCGGCTGCGGGGACACCAGCGTCGGTGGCTGCCGACGGCGGCGGTTGGGTGACCCTGTTCCTGTGGCGCGACTCCCCCGCGAGGATCGACTTCGAGAGCTGGTCGGAGCCGGTGCCGCTGCGCCGGTGGGGCGACACCGACTGCTGGTACGCCGAGGTCCGCATGCCCGCCCGGCTTCGGGTGACCTATCAGTTCCTCGCGGGCGACACGGCGTACGCCGATCCGTTCAACCCGGTCGGTGCAGGCGGTGACCGGTCCATCGCCGCCACCCCGGACGCCCCGGCTCAGCCGCACTGGCCCGCCGTCGGCGCCGCCGACATCCTGCCCGTCCCGCGCACCCGGCTCCGCTGGGCCGGCGGACGCCTCGGCGGGCGGCGGACCGTACGGGTCCACGCTGCGGGCGGAGGCGGACCCGTGGTCCTCCTGCTCGACGGGGACGACTGGCTGTACCTGCACCCGGCCATGACCGCGTTCGACTCGGCCGTGGCCCGTGGCGAGATGCCGCCGGTCACCCTCGTCTTCCTGCCGACCCGGGACCGGGAGGCCGAGTTCGGGTGCAGGCCCGAACTGTGGGAGGCGGTCCGGGACGAGCTGCTGCCCTTGGTCGCGGACAGCGGCGTACCCGCGGACCGGGACCGTCTCGTGGTCGCCGGGCAGAGCCTCGGCGGGCTGAGCGCGATGTACGCGGCGCTGGAGTTCCCGGACCTCGTGTCCCGCGTCGCCTGCCAGTCGGCGTCGTTCTGGTGGACACCCGGCGCCGCGGAGCCGGCGGACCCCTTGGGCGGCCCGGTCGGCGGTGCCATCGCCGCGCGCCTTCGTGAGCACCCCGATCTGTCCGGTCTTCGGGTCGCCTTCGACGTCGGGGAGCACGAGACGCGGATGCTGCCCCACTGCGAGCTGACCGAGACCCTGACCGCACAGGCCGGTGCGACCGTGCGGGTCTCGCGGTCGGCATCGGGCCACGACCGGGCGGGCTGGCGGCACGCCCTGCTCAGGGACGTCGCCTGGGCGCTCATGTAGTCCGTCTCCTTCGGATCGGGCCCGGCCCTCGGGTCGGGCCCGTATCCCGGAACCGGCCGGTATCCCGGAGTCGGCCCGTATCCCGGGGCCGGTCCGTATCCCGGGGCCGGCCCGGTCCCGTCCGGGCGGTCACCGGGCCACGGCCAGGCAGTAGTCCTGGTCGGTGGCCAGCAGGTTGCGATGGGTGTCCTCGGCCGTGATGACGCCTTCGTCCAGAACGAGCACCCGGTCGGCGGCGTCCAGGAGGGCCGGGCTGCTGGTGATGACGACCGTGGTGCGGCCCCGGCGCAGCTCCGCGATGTTGCGCGCGATGAGCTGTTCGGTGACCGCGTCGACGGCCGTGGTCGGATCGTGCAGGACGAGGATGTCGGCGTCGGCGGCGAGGGCGCGGGCCAGGGAGAGCCGTTGGCGCTGGCCGCCGGAGAGGTTCGCCCCCCGGTCGCGCACCCCGTAGTCGAGTCCTTCCCGGTGGAGGGCGACGACGTCGGTCAGCATGGACGCCTCGACCGCCTCGGCGACCATCCGGCTGGTGCCCGACGGATCGATGTTCGTCCGGAGGGTGCCGGCGAAGATCTCCCCGTCATACGGGTTCACCAGCATGTGCTCGCGGACCGCCTCGATCGACAGGCCGGCGAGCTCCTCCCCGCTGACCCGCACGACCCCCTCGTACGCGCCGGGCGGGACCGTCACCGCCAGGATCGAGGCCAGGTCGGCCGCCGCGCGCGGCTGGTAGACGGCGATCGCCACGAACTCGCCTGCGGGAACCTGGAACTTCAGCGCGCGCAGGGTTCCGTACCGGACGCAGTCGATCTCGAGGGTTCCGCCGGCGGCCGGGCGCTCCGGGCCCGGCGTCGTGACCGGCGGCGCGACCAGTACCAGCGCCATCCGCTCGGCCGACGCCCGCGCCATCATCACGTACTTCGGCATGTCCGAGAACATCTTGAGCGGCTCCATGATGAACTGCGCCAGCCCCACGGCCATGACGAGTTCCCCGATGGTGATCAGGCCGTCGAAGGCCAGCCAGCCCGCCGTCAGGGTCACGCTGACGGCGAGGGAGGCGTTGAGGAGGTTGGCCGTGCCCGTGTAGGCGCCGTTCACCATGGCCACGGTGACCGCCTGGTGCTTCGCCTCCGTGCTGACCTTCCGGTAGGACCGGAACGCCGCGTGGTTGCCGCCGAATCCGTGCAGCGGGCGCAGGCCGGTGATCAGGTCGGCCACCTTCGCGCCCGCCCGCGCCACCCGGGCCTGCTGTTCACGGGTACTGGAGCCGATCTTCCTGGACATCACGCTCAGGATCGACAGGATCGCGACGGTGCCCACGATCACCAGCAGGCCGAGCCGCATGTCGGCCAGTCCCAGCGCGACCGCCGCGACCAGCACCGCGACCAGTGAACTGATCAGCAGCGGCACCACCTCGATGATGTCGGCCGTCTGGTCGGCGTCCTCGGTGGCGATGGTCAGCACCTCGCCGGACTTGAGGTCGACGTCCCTGGCCACCGGCTGGAGTCCGCAGTCCGCGACCCGCACCCGCCAGCGGTGCGCCTCGGTCGTGTTGGCCTTCTGCAGGATGCGCATCCCGAACCGCCACGACAGCGACACGGTCGTGATGATCGCGGCCAGCACGGCGATCGACAGGGCGAGCGCGCCGAGGCTGCGGTCCTGCATCGTGTGCTCGACGATCAGGCCGAGCGCGATGGGGAAGGCGGTCTCACCGGCCTGGTACAGGCCCATGAGAACGGTGCCCCCGGTCATGGCGCCGACGTTGCGGCGCAGTGCACTGCGGAGGATGTCGGACCCCGGGCGGGGCCGCTGCGTGTCAGGAGTTTTCATCGAGGTGGCGGGCAATCGCTTCCGGGGTTCGCAGGGTGAACAGATCACGGATGGTGATCACAGGACCGTACTCCCGGCGGACCAGCCCGATCAGCCGCACCGCCAGCATGGAGTGCCCTCCGAGGGACACGAAGTCGCTCACCGCGCTCACCTCGTCGTCGTCCAGGTCCAGTGCCTCGGCGAAGCACTCGCAGACCACGGTCTCGGTCTCGGTCTCCGGGCCGCGCTCCCCCGCCGTCGTCAGCGCGCCGAGCGGCTTGGCCTCGGGCAACGCCTTGGTGTCGGCCTTCCCGTTCACCGTCAGCGGGATGCCGTCGACCTGGGCGTAGTGCGTCGGGCGCAGGAAGTCCGGCAACCCGGCGCCGACCTCGGCGGCGACCGCCGCCAGGTCGCCGTCGCCGAGCACGAGGTAGGCGGCCAGCCGGTACGCGCCGTCGACCTGCGGGTCGGGCTGGGCGACCGCGGCGACGAACCGCACCGCCGGGTGCGCGGCGAACGCCGCCTCCACTTCGCCCAGTTCGACCCGGTGTCCCCGGATCTTGACCTGCTGGTCGGTGCGGCCCAGGTACATCAGGTTCCCGTCGGGCCGCCTGACGACCAGGTCGCCGGTGCGGTACATGCGCTCGCCGGGCGCTCCGAACGGGCAGGCCACGAACCGGTCCGCGGTCTGGGCGGGCTGCCCGAGGTAGCCTCGGGCGATGCCGATGCCCGCCACGTACAGCTCCCCGGGGACGTCGTCGGGCAGGGGCCGCAGCCAGGGGTCCAGCACGTACACGTCGGTGTTGTCGATGGCCACGCCCACCACCGGGTCCTGGCATTCGAAAGTGCCGACACCGAGGGTGTTGATGGTGTACTCGGTGGGTCCGTACAGGTTGTAGCCGACCGTGCCCTTGGTCTCGGTGAGCCGCTGCCACAGCGTCGGGGTGACGGCCTCGCCGCCCAGCAGCACCAGCGCCGGCCGTCGTGCCGGGTTGTCGAGCAGGCCCTCGGCCACCAGCTGCTGTGCGTAGGTCGGGGTCACGTTGACGACGTCGATCCCGTGCTCCAGGCAGTACTCGACCAGGCGGGGGGCGTCACGGCGCAGTTCCTCGTCGCAGATGTGCACCTCGTGGCCGTCGGCGAGCCAGAGCAGTTCCTCCCACGACATGTCGAACGCGAACGACACGGTGTGCGCGATACGGAAGACGCGGTGGTCGTGCTCCGCCAGCACCGGCTCGAAGATCCGCCGCTGGTGGTTGATCAGCATGTTGGTCAGGCCCGCGTACTCGGTCACCACGCCCTTCGGCCGACCGGTCGATCCGGAGGTGTAGATCGTGTACGCGGGGTGGCGCAGGCGGTGCGGGTCGTCCGGCGCGAACGTCGTGAACGGCTCGGCCTCGGGAAGGGGCCGGTCCAGTTCGATCAGGTCGCCGGTCAGCCGGGGCGACACCGCACTCACGGTGAGGATCACCTCGGGGCGGGCGTCCGCGACGATCGCGGCGATCCGCTCGTCCGGGTGGTCCAGCTCCAGCGGCACGTACGCGGCGCCCGTGCGCAGCACGGCGAACAGCGCGACGATCGAGTCGAGGGAGCGCGGAACGGCGAGGCCCACCGTCTTCTCGGGTCCGATGCCGCGCCGGGCGAGGACGCCCGCCACCGCACGGCTGCGGTCCCGCAGTTCGGCGAAGGTCATGGTCGAGCCGTGGGCGACGAGCGCGACGCGCTGCGGATCACGGTCCGCCGCCTGGTCGAACCGGTCGACCACGGTGTCCGTTCCGACGTCGGTGCGCTCCGCGGGCGCGGGCTCCGGCCCCAGGCCGCGCAGCGCGCCCACCGGCCCGGTCGACCGGGCCAGGTCGTCGAGCACACGCAGGTAGTCGTCGAGGAGCCGCCGGGCGGCCGGGGTGTCGTGGTCGCGGTACTCCAGCTTGACCGTGAGCCGGTCGCCGGGCGTGACGACCCAGGTGAAGGGGTAGTGCGTGGAGTCGTCGGCCCGCACCGCGGTGATGCCGTGCCGGGCGTTCATCTCGGCGAAGGCGTCCATGTCCAGGAAGTTCTGGAGCACGAACAGGTTGTCGAACAGCGTGTCGTGTCCACTGGCCCGCTGGATCTCGCCGAGCCCGAGGTGCTCGTGCTCCATCGCCGCGACCCTGGCCGTCTGCACGGCCGAGAGGTACTCGCGGACCGTGTCACCGGGACGTGCCCGCGTCCACTGGGGCACGGTGTTGAGCAGGACGCCGACGATGTCGGACAGGCCCTCGCCCTCGCGGCCGGAGACGGTCACGCCGAACACGGCGTCGCCGCGGCCCGTACGCGCGCCCAGCAGGAGGCCGAACGCGCCGGTGAGCACCGAGTTGAGCGTGACGCCGTGCGCCCGGGCCGCTTCCCGCAGCAGCTGGGACTGTTCGGCGGAGAGCGTGTGCAGGAGCGTGGGCGGCAGACCCTCCACCAGGGCCGGCGCGGCCCCGGCGAGCAGCGTCGGGCCGGTCAGCCCGGTCAGGTGCTCCGCCCAGAAGCGTTCCGATACGGCGGGGTCCTTGGCGGTGAGCGCCCGGGCGTAGTCCTCGAAGCCCGGCGTGGCCGGCGCCGGGGCCGACAGCTCACCCGCGACGGCGGCCTCGTAGGCGTCGAACAGGTCCCGCAGCACGATCTCGCGGGACCAGCCGTCCCACAGCAGCAGGTGGTAGCTCAGCAGCAGGCCGTCGCGGTCGTCGGGCAGACGGACCACGGTCAGGCGGATCAGCGGCGGCTCACCCGGGTCGAAGCATGTGTCGCGGTCCCGGGCGAGCAGGGCGTCGACCTCGGCGTCCGTCGCGAGGGTGAGCGTGCGGACGCCGACCCGCCGGCCGGCCGCGAGGACCTGCACCGCGTTCCCGTCGTCGTCGGTGGTGAAGCCGGCGCCCACGACCGGGTGCCGCGCGATCACCCACGCCATGGCCTCGGCCAGCGCGTCGGCGTCCAGGCGCCGGTCGAAGGTGAACCAGCTCTGCGCGACGTACTGTCCGGCCGGGCCGGCCAGTTGGGCCTGGAAGAACAGGCCCCGCTGGAGGGGGGTGACCGGCGCCGTGCGCTCGGCCGTCGTGGAGGCGTCCGCGATTCGTTCCAGTGCGGTCCGCCAGTACTCGGTGATCTCGTCGGGGATGCCCTCGGCGAGTGTGAAGGCCGCGTGCAGGCTTCCTGTTGCCGCGTCGGTCCACGCGTTGACCTCGACGGCGTAGGGGCTGCCCTGGTCGCCTGCGGTGAGCTGCGGCGCCTGTGACTCGCCGCCCCGGCCGAGGTAGTTGAACAGCACCTGCGGGCGGGCGCTCAGCAGCGGGGCCGTCTGCGGGTTGAGGTACCTGAGCTGGCCGTAGGCCACGTGCGCGCCCTCGTCCGGCTGGCGTGCGGCGACCTCGCGCGCCGCCGCGACGGGATCGGTGTGCGCCGTGAGCCGCACGGGCGCGATGGAGGTGAACCAGCCGACCGTACGGGTGTAGTCGTGGTGGGGCAGCGCCGGGACCCGGCCGTGCCGCTCCAGATCGATCGCGAGGTCGGTGGGCGCGGACTGCACCCGGGTCAGCGCGGCGCGCAGCGCTCCGCACAGCAGCTCGGTGAGCCCGACGCCGAGTGCGGGGGGCGCGGTACGCGTCACGCGGTCGCTCACGTCGGGCGCGAGCACGACGGTGGTCTCGCGCAGGCCCTCGACGGTGGGCAGCAGAGGGGGCGCCTGGAGCGTGGTGACCCAGTCCCCGAGGTCGTCGATCACGTGGGTGGCCCGGTCTGCCAGGGCCTGAGCGTACTCGGCGTAGGACGTGGTCGGCGGCGCCAGGGGCGTCCCGCGCAGGGCTGCGGCCAGGTCGTCCAGCAGGACCAGCCAGGAGACCGCGTCGACGGCGAGGTGGTGGACGGTGACCACCAGGGTCCGGCTCGCCTCCAGCCAGGTGAACGCGATGACGTCCCCGGCCTCCGGGTCGAGCCGTCCGGCGGCCTCGTTCGCCGCGGTCGTCGCGTCGGTCGCCGCACCCGTCGCCGTGCCGGTCGCGTCCGTCCGGACGACGGTGACCTCGCGGGCGGGTTCGGTCCGCAGCGCCCACACCCCGTGCTCGACGCGCAGCCGCAGCCGCAGGGCCGGGTGCGCGGCCACGAGGGCGTTCGCGGCGCGCTCGACGTCGGCGAAGCCGGTGCCCTCATCCGCCACCAGCGTCCGGGCCTGGGCGAACCGGACGAGGGAGCCGCCCAGTTCCCGCTGGCGCAGGATGATCGGGGTCGGAGTCAGCGGGCCGTCCTCGCGGAGGGCCGGTGCGGGCCCCGCGATCTGCGGGGTGCTCGTCGCCAGGTGCTCGGCGAGCGCGCGCGGGGTCCTGAGCAGGAAGACGTCCCGCGGAGCGATCGCGAGGCCGAGCGCCCTGGCCCGGTTGACCACGGTGATGGCGAGGATGCTGTCGCCCCCCGCCCGGAAGAAGTCGCTGTCACCGTCCACGGCGGTGCCCGGCAGCGTCTCGGTGAAGACGCCGACCAGTGCGGCGAGCGCGGAGCCGCTCGCGGCCACCGGCATGTCCTGCCGTGCGACCCGCTCGGTCAGGGCCCTGCGGTCCAGTTTGCCGTTGACCGTGAGCGGCAGCGCGTCGATCGGCAGCACCCGCCCGGGCACCATGTGCACGGGCAGCTTCGCGGACAGGAGGCCGGCGAGGTCGCCGGGCACCCCGCCCACGACGTGCGCGACCAGGTGGTCGCCGGTGTCCGCGACGGTGACGGCCACGTCGACCACGCCGTCGAGTTCCCTGATCGCGGACTCCACCTCGCCGAGTTCGATGCGGAAGCCCTTGAGCTGTACCTGGTCGTCGGCGCGGCCGGCGAACTCCAGCTCGCCGTCGAGCGTGCGGCGGGCGAGGTCACCCGTGTGGTACATCCGGGAGCCGCCGCCCGCGAAGGGGTCCGCGACGAACCGGCCGGCGGTGAGTCCCGGCCGGCCCAGGTAGCCGAGCGACACCTGGTCGCCGGCGACGTAGATGGCGCCCACGCGGCCCGGCGGCACCGGTCGCATCCGGTCGTCGAGCAGGTAGGTGACCAGTCCGGGAATCGGAGCGCCGATCGGGCTGACGCCGTCGCCGGAGCCGAAGTCCTCGTCCGTCAGCACCCGGTGGGTGACGTGGACGGTGGTCTCGGTGATGCCGTACATGTTGACCAGCTCGGGTGAGGCGGTTCCGTGCCGGTCGACCCAGCCGCGCAGCCGCCCGAGGTCCAGCGCCTCGCCTCCGAAGATGATCCGGCGCAGGGCGGGGAGCGGCTCGCCGGAGTGCCGGTCGGCCTCGATGAACTGGTAGAACGCCGAGGGGGTCTGGTTGAGCACGGTCACTCCGCGCTCGCGCACCAGCCGGTGGAAGTCGACCGGGGAGCGGGTCAGCCCGTACTCCGGTACCAGCAGTTCGGCGCCGTGCGCCAGTGCGCCCCACAGCTCCCAGACCGCGAAGTCGAAGGAGTAGGAGTGGAACTGGACCCACACGTCGTGCGGGCCGAAGTCCATGGCGGGCCGGGTGTTCGCCAGCAGCGTCACCACGCTGGAGTGCGGGACGACGACGCCCTTCGGCCGACCGGTCGAGCCGGACGTGTAGATGACGTACGCGGGGTCGTGCCAGGCGGCCTCGGGCCCGGCGGCGTCCCGGGGGCCGGTGGCGTCCCGGGCGTCCCTGGCGTCGTGCGGCGGCTGTTCCCCCTGCACGAGCACGCGGGCCGGCACGCCCGCCCGGGCCAGCAGCTCCGTGAAGCGGTCACGCTGTTCGCGGTCCACGAGCACGACCTGCGGAGCGGCGTCGGCGAGTACGTACTCCAGCCGTTCGTCCGGGTACGCGAGGTCCAACGGCACGTACGCGCCGCCCGCGGTGACGATGGCGACCAGGGCGACGACCTGTTCGAGGGAGCGCGGCACGGCCACGGCGACCCGTTCGCCCGGCCCGACACCTGCCGCGCGCAGGGCCCGGGCCAGCTCGTTCTTCGCGTCCGCCAGTTCGCCGTAGGTCAACGACCGGGTACCGCCGTCGAGGGCGCACCGGGTGACGGCCGTGGCGGCCGGGTCACGGTGCGCGGCGGCGTCGAACAGTGCGCCCAGGGTCGTCGGGGTGATCGGTGCGGGACGCCGGGCGCCCCCGGCCGCCAGGTCGTCGACCAGGGCGTCCGGGCGGGTGAGCAGGCCGGTGAGGGTCCGGGTGAACGTCTCCAGGAGCGCTCGGGCGCTCGCCTCCCGCAGCAGCGCGCCGTCGTAGATCAGGTTGAAGCGGGGACGGCCGTCGGAGGCGCGCTCGACCACGAGCGTCAGCGGATAGTGCGGGGCGCCCTCGTTCACGATGTCGGTGATGACCAGCGCGTCGTCGGGCCCGCGCAGGCCTTCCACATCGGTCGCCACGTCGAACACCACCAGAGTGTCGAACAGCGGGCCGGCGCCGGCCTGGCGGCTGATGCGTGCCAGCGAGACGTGCTGGTGCGCCAGCACCGCGCTCTGGTGCTCCCGCACCGAGGCGAGCAGGTCGCGCGCGCTGGTGGTCGCCGCCCATCCGGCGCGCACGGGGATCGTGTTGATGAACAGACCCACCATGTCCTCGATGCCGGGGACGTCCGCGTCGCGCCCGGACACCGTGGAACCGAACACGACGTCCCTGCTGTGCATGACCTCGCCCAGCGCCACCGCCCAGGCGCTGTGCACGGCCGCGCTCAGCGGCACACCGGCCGACCGGGCGGCCTCGTCGATGTCGTCCCCGGCCTCCACGGATGTGTCGGCGAACCGGTCGGAGGGCGTGTGCCCCTCGGCGACCAGCGAGGCCCCGGGCAGGCCGGCGAGCTGTTCGCGCCACACCCGGTCGCTCTCGTCGTCGTCGCGCTCGGCGAGCCAGCGCACGTAGTCGGTGAAGCCGCCGCGCGCATGGACGGTGCCCGGCGCGTGGTATTCGGTCAGCAGCGCACGGAGCATCGGCGGCACCGACCAGCCGTCGGCGATGACGTGGTGCACGGTCTGCACGAGGACGCTGCGGCCGGAGCCCGCACGGATGAGGGTGAACCGCATCAGCGGGCCTGTGGCCAGGTCGAAGCCCGCGCGACGGTCCCGCTCGGCGTGGTCGCGGATCTCGTCGTCGGTGATGCCGGGGCGGTCCAGGGTGATGAACGACGCCTCCACGCCGCTTTCCAGTACGGAGACCACGCGGCCGTCGGAGAGGGCGGTGAAGCGCGCGGCCAGGTTGGGGAACAGCGTGAACAGCCGGGTGGCCGCCGCGGCGAGCCGGTCGGCGTCCACCTCTCCGTCCAGCGTCAGCAGTTGCTGCTCGACGTAGTGGCCGGCGGAGTCGTCGTCGAAGACCGAGTGGAAGTACAGACCCTCCTGCAGCGGGGTCAGCGGCAGGACGTCCCGCAGGGCCGGTCCGTCCAGCTCGTCGACGTCCGCCTGGGTGAGCGCCACCAGGCCGAAGTCGCTGGGAGAGTGACCGCCCCCGTCGAGTGCGGCGAGCCCGGTCAGGGCCTCCCGGAAGTACGCGCCGATGGTGGCGACATCCTCGTCGGTGAGCATCCCGTCCGGCCAGGAGATGGTGGTGACCAGCTCGTACTGGCCCGTCGAGGCGGGTTCGGCGATCGCATTGAACTCCAGGGCGCGCGGGAGCCGCATCCGCGGGTCGCGCTTCTCTCCCAACTGACCGGTGGCTCCGGCGAGTTCCCAGTCGCCCGAAGCTCCCGCGTCGAAGCGGCCCAGATAGTTGAAGAGCACCTGGGGGGCGGGCGCGTCGGTCCCGGTCTCGTTCAGGTAGCGCAGGGCGCCGTAGGAGAGACCGTTGGAGGGCACCCGGGCGAGGTCCTCCTTGACCGCCTTGAGGGCGGCGGCCAGGTACGCGGGAGCGGTGAGGTCCTCGGCGGCACCGGGGTCCACGGTCACCGGGAACAGGGTGGTGAACCAGCCCACGGTCCGTGACAGGTCCGGCTCGAAGCCCGCGGCCTGCGCCACGAACCGTCCCTCGCGGCCGTGGCCCTCCAGTTCGATGTGCGCGAAGGTCTGGTCCTGCCCGAGGTCGCGGCGCCACCGGGCGAGGGTGACGGCGAGCGCGGTCAGCAGCACGTCGTTCACGCCCGCGTGGAACTTCGCGGGAATCTCGCCCAGCAGCGCGGCCGTGACGTCGGGGCCGACCGAGACGGCCGTCGTCCGCTCCCGTGCGACGGTGTCGGCTTCGGACAGGCCCCGCCTGCCCACGGGTGCGTCCGGCCCCGGCAGGGGGCGCTGGAAGTGGGCGCGGTCCGCGTCGAACGGCGCACGCTCCAGCAGCTGCGTCCAGCGCCGGAACGACGTGCCCACCGGCGGCAGTTCGACCGGCGTGCCCGAGGCGATACTCTCCCACGCCGTGGCGAAGTCCTCCATCAGGATCCGCCAGGACACGCCGTCGATCACCACGTGGTGGACGACCACGACCAGCTGCCGATCGTCACGGCGCCAGACGGCGCGCAGCATCGCGCCGCCCGCCGGGTCCAGCGCGCACGTGGCGAGCACGACGCACTCGTCGAGCGGCCGGTCGCTCTCCTGCCATCCGTCGAAGGCCCGGTCCGCCTCCGGGATCTCGAAGCTCCAGCGGTCGCCGCGCACCAGCCTGGCGCGCAGCATGTCGTGCCGTGCGACCACGGCGGAGAGGATCTCCCCCAGGGCGTCTGCGGTCAGGTTTTCCGGGGTGTTCAGCACCACCGACTGCACGAAGCCGTCGATCGCGTCCGTGGTCTCGCCGAGCCACTGCACGATGGGTGATCCCACGACGGAACCGGTCGGGACGTCACCGTGGTCCACGAAGGCGGCGCCCTCGCGGCCGGCGACGGCCGCCAGCGCGCCGACGACGCTGTGGGTGAAGATCTGCCGCGCGGTGACGTGCAGCCCTACGGCACGCAGCGCGCTCAGCAGGGATATCGCCAGGATGCTGTCCCCGCCGAGCTGGAAGAAGTCCTGGTCGACGCCGACCTCGTCCAGCCGCAGCAGCGCCGCGACCGCCGTACACACCAGGCGCTCGTTCTCCGTGGCGGGCGGGACGGACGCGCCCGTCGTGACCGCGGGCTCCGGCAGCGCGCCACGGTCGAGCTTGCCGTTCGCGGTGAGCGGGAACTCCTTCATCACGACGATGTGGGCGGGCACCATGTACTCCACCATGTGCCCGGCGGCCCACGACTTGACCTCGTCCGTCCGCAGGTCCTCACTCCCGGCGGCGGGGATCACGTAGCCCACCAGGTAGGTGCCGCCCGCCGTGTTCTTCTTCGCGACGACGCAGCTGTGGCGTACCCCGGGGTGCTCCGCGAGGCCGGCCTCGACGTCCTCGATCTCCAGCCGCATGCCGCGGATCTTGATCTGGTTGTCGGCGCGGCCGAGGAAGTCCAGCGATCCGTCCGGGGCGAACCGCGCGAGGTCACCGGTCCGGTACAGCCGGGACCCGTCCGCGGCGAAGGGGTTCGCGACGAACCGGGAGGCCGTCAGGCCGGGCGCGCCCACGTATCCGCGCCCCAGGAGGAAGCCTCCCACGTACAGCTCGCCGCCGACGCCGACGGGGACCGGGCGCAGCTCGGCGTCCAGCACGTACAGCTGGGTGTTGGGGTTGGCCCTGCCGATCGACGTGGACAGGCGTTCCGCCGCGCCGCGGTAGATGACGTGCGAAACGCCGATCGTCGTCTCCGCAGGGCCGTAGCCGTGGTACATGGGTATGTCGAGCCGGGTGCGGAACCTCTCGTACAGCTCCGGGGTGAGCACCTCTCCGCCGCACCAGACGTGCCGCAGGCTGTCCAGCCGTCCGGAGTCGCCCGCGATCTCCAGCAGCACGTCCAGCATGGACGACACCAGGTACGTGAAGGTGACGCGCTGCTCGGCGATCACGCTCAGCAGGTGGTGCGGGTCGCGTTCGCCGCCGGGCCGCAGGACCACCAGCCTGCCGCCGGACACCAGCGGCAGGAAGATCTCGTTGATGGAGATGTCGAAGGAGAGCGGGGCCTTGAAGAGCGAGGCGTCGTCGTGGCCGAAGTGCAGGATCTCGTCGACCTGCCACAGCAGGCGCTCGCTGATCGCTTCGTGTCGGATCATCGCGCCCTTGGGCCGGCCGGTCGAGCCGGAGGTGAAGATCACGTAGGCGAGGGCGTCGCCGGGGACGGTGATCCCGGTCCCCTCGCGGGGGTGGGAACCGAAGCGCCAGGCGCCGAGGTCGACGGCCACGGCTTCCGGTTCGCCCGGGTCGTGCTGGCCCGAGTCGTTGAGCTGCAGTACGACGCCGGCGTCGGCGACGACGACGGCTCGGCGCGCGGCCGGCCACTGCGGGTCGAGCGGCACGAACGCGGCCCCCGCCTGGAGGACGCCGAGCAGTCCGACCACCATGTCGGCGGAGCGGCCCAGTGAGATGCCGACGACCTGTTCGGGGCCGAGGCCGCGTTCGATCAGGTGGTGGGCGAGCTGGCTCGACCGCTCGGCGACCTGACGGTAGGTCAGCGTCCGGTGCTCGTCGACGACGGCGACCGCTTCCGGCCTGGTCCGTGCGTGCTCGCGGAACATCTCCACGATGGTCGGGCGGACCCGGTCCGCCCGGGTGTCGTTCCACTCGGCCAGGAGCTCGATCCTCGCCGGCACGCCGGACGGGCCGATGGTGCCGACGGGCCGGTCCGGGAAGTCGGCGAGGTCGTCCAGCGCGAGCTGCGCGGCGGCCGGTGCGACGCCTTCCGGGACGGCGATGCTCCGGCCGTCGGCGCCGGTCTCCCAACCGGCTGGTCCGGAGCCGCCGTTGTCAGCCCATCCGAGGAGGTCGGCGAACGGGGTGGCGGGGGTGAGCTCCATACCCTCGGGGCTGCGGCCCGTCGCCCAGAACGACAGCCCGATGGCGCACGCTTCGGCGATGGTCCTGTCGGAGTAGTCACCGGCTCGTCGGCGCACGCCTGCCAGGCGTGCGGGAGAGAGCAGCACGAGACCAGCGGTCGATTCCGTCCTCAAGACTCAACGCACCTTCCAGATAAGAAAGTTGACCCAATCCGCACCAGGTTCACCTGGCTCCCCGACCTGGCCGGCCCCCAGCCCACCCGGCTCACCGGCTCACCCTGCTCATCCGGCTGCCCTCTCGCCATGCGCACCTAGCTGCCCTCTCGCCAGGCCCGCCACAGTCGTGCGTACCGGCCGCCCAGGGCCACGAGCTCCTCGTGGGTCCCGTGCTCCACGACACGTCCCGCGTCGAGGACGGCGATCCGGTCCGCCGCCATCGCCTGCGTCAGCCGGTGCGCCACGAACAGCGTGGTCCGGTTCGCGCAGGCCGCCATCACGGCCCGCTCCAGCTCGGCCGCACCCTCGCTGCCCGCCTCCGCCGTCGACTCGTCGAGCACCACCACCGGCGCCCGGCCCAGCACCAGCCGGGCCAGGGCGATCTGGGCGACCTTGGTGACGTCCAGGCGTTCGCCGCCCTCGCCGACCAGGGTGTGCAGCCCGTCGGGCAGCGCGTCGACCCATCCGTCGGCGCCGACCGTGCGCAGGGCGTCCATCAGCTCGTCGTCGGTCGCCTCCGGCGCGGCCAGCCGCAGGTCGTCGGCGAGCGGACCGGAGAACACGTGTGTCTCCTGCGTCAGGATGCTCACCAGGGCCCGCGCCCCGGCCTCGTCGAGTCCGGAGAGGTCGGTGGACCCTATGCGCACCGATCCGGCCTGCGGGGTCCCGATGCCCGCGATCAGCGCGGCGAGCGTCGATTTGCCCGCGCCCGTCGCTCCCACGAGCGCGAGCGAGCCGCCGACCGGGATCGTCAGGCTGACGTCCCGCAGGACCGGCTCCTCGGTGTCGGGATAGGTGAAGGTCAGTCCCTCCACCGTGACCGGGTACGGCACGTCGTCCGTCGGCGGATCGCCCGCCGGCGCGACGGCCAGGGCGCCCACCAGCCGGTCCTCCGCGTCCTCCCCCAGTACTCCGACCAGACGGGTCAGGCTGGCGCCCGACTTCTGCGCCTCGTCGAAGGTGAACATGATGGAGCCCAACGGGGTGAACAGACGGTGGAACAGCAGCGGGGCCGCCGACACCTCGCCCAGGGTGGCGGCATCGGCCTCCAGCAGGGCGTACCCCACCACGATGATCAGGACCAGTCCGATGAACTCGGCGCGGTTCTCGCGGCCGACGAACCGGCCGAAGAGCCGGAACACCTCGATTCCGAGTTCGCGCACCCGCCACGACTCGGTGGTGACCTTCTCGCGGACGGCCCCTTCGAGGCGGTAGGCCCGGACCGTGTCGATCCCGTTCAGTCCGCTGATCAGCGCCTGGGCGCGGTCGGCCTGGGCCGACCGCTGCCGCTGGTAGAGCGGGGCGGAGCGCGGGAGGTACCAGCGCAGGGCGAGCGCGTACGCGGGCAGCGCGCCGGCGCCGGCCAGACCGAGCCGCCAGTCCAGGCCGAACATGCCGACCGTGGCGATGACGACGAGTACTCCCGCCGAGAACACGGTGGGGACGGCGGTCCGGATGCCCCGGGACAGCACGGCGACGTCGTCACCGACCCTGGAGAGCACGTCCCCCCGGCCGACCTGCTCGATCCGTGCGCTCGGCATCCCCAGCACCGCCCGGACCGCGCCTTCGCGCAGCCGGGCGAGCAGGTCCGCGCCCAGCCGTCCGATCAGGTAGGTCGACGCCGCCGTGGCCGCCGCGCCGAGCAGCGCGGCGGTCACCATCAACACCCCTGTCGTGACCAGGATCGAGCGGGACGCACCCTCGACGACCCCGTCCACGACCCGCCCGAGCAGCAGGAGCGGGAGGATCTGGAGCGCCGCCCCGGCGACCGTGGTGAGCACGGTGGCGGACGTCAGCCACGGAATTTCGCGGCAGTGCGCGACGACCCAGCGGGTGGCCTCGCGTCCGGTCGTCGTGCGCAGGGTCGACGGGGCGACGCGCGTATCGGTGATGCTCACACCTAGCCGACCGACTTGACGAGTTCGTCGATCGCGTACGGCAGGGAGAGCAGGGTGCCCTGGGACATGGCCGCGCCGACCGCCGGGCCTTCGCTGTCCAGGAGGTACGAGACCTTCCCGTTCTTGACCGCGTTCAGGTTGGTGAACAGCTCGAACTTCTTCAGTGCTTCCTGGTCCGCCTTGTCGGCGATGACGAAGATGCGGTCGACGTCGACGAGGTCGATGCGCTCGGGGGACAGCGTGGTGTAGAACTTGCCGTCCGCGATCTTGTCGATCTCGGTCTGGCCCTTGAAGCCGATACCCGTCACCAGCCGTCCGCGCACGTCGGTGGTGGTGAACGGCGCCACCGAGTCCTTGTACCAGGAAAGCGCTACGGCGGTCTGGTTCGCGAACTCGGGGTGCGCCTTCTTGGCCGTGTCGAGCTTGTCCTGGATGCCCTTCACCAGCTCGGTGCCCTTGGACTCCTGGCCCAGCGCCTTGGCGATGTGGACCGCGTTGTCCTGCCACGGAGCGCTGAAGGGCTCCTTCTCGGCCTTGGTGCGACCCACCGTCGGTGCGATCTTGGACAGCTTCTCGTAGGCGGCCTGGTCGATCTCCGAGTAGACCGCGATGATCAGGTCCGGTCGCAGGGCGGCGATCTTCTCGTAGTTCGGGCCGGCGTCGCCGTTGTTCATGACGACCTCGGGGCGGGTGTCGCCCCACTTGTCCTTCACCCAGGGCCACTGGGTGTTGATGTCGGGAGTCGTGCCCGGCGGGTTCGGGTACTGGTCGACCATGCCGACCGGCTTGATGCCGAACGCCAGGATGGCCTGATCGTCGGTGTAGCCGACGGAGACGACCCGCTGGGGAGCCTTGGTGATCTCCGTGGATCCGAACGCGTGCTCCACCGTGACCGGGAAGGTTCCGGCCGCGGCAGCCGGGGCGTTGTCGCTCTTCTTGTCGGCCTGGTCCGCCTTGTCGGAACCACAGCCGGCGAGGAGGCCGACACCGAGGGCCGCGGCGGTCAGTACCGCCGTCAGCCGCCCCCAGGACGTCTTACGAGTCGTTCGATGGAGAAGCATCCGCAATCCCTTGCTTTCGTGCTGTGTCCATTGCACCCCCGCCCGAGGGCAGGCAAACAGTATCGCGTCAAGTGAGGCTAGCCTAGCCTTACTTGGGGCGTATCTTTGTCCAATCTAGCCGAGCTGGACGTGGGTCCGGCCGATCGGCACGATGAGGGGCCTGTCCCCCACCGGGTCGTCGATGACCTTGGCCCGGAGCCCGAACGCCTCGTGCAGCAACTCGGCGGTGATCACGTCGCGCGGGTGCCCCTGCGCCAGGATCGACCCCGCCTTCATCACGATGAGGTTGTCGCTGTAGCGCGTGGCGAGATTGAGGTCGTGCAGCACCAGGACCACCGTGCATCCCGACTCGTGCAGGTCGTCCACCAGGTCCAGCACGTCGATCGCGTGCGCCAGGTCCAGGTAGGTCGTCGGCTCGTCCAGCAGCAGCAGATCGGTGCCCTGAGCCAGCGTCATCGAGATCCAGACGCGCTGCCGCTGCCCGCCGGACAGCGCGTCGACCGGACGGTCGGCCAGGTCGGACACCCCGGTCATGGCCAGCGCACGCTCCACGACGGCGGCGTCGTCCGACGACCACTGCCGAAGCCAGCTCTGGTGGGGGTGGCGGCCACGGGCGACGAGGTCGGCCACGGTGAGCCCCTCCGGCGCGACCGGCGCCTGTGGCAGCAGGCCGAGCTTCTTCGCCACGTCCCTGGTCTTGAGCCGGGCGATGTCGTCGCCGTCCAGCACCACCGTCCCCTTGGTCGGCTTGAGCAGCCGCGAGAGGGTCCGCAGCAAAGTCGACTTCCCGCAGCCGTTGGAGCCGATGATGGTGGTGATCACCCGGGGCGGGATCGCCACGTGCAGATCGTCGATGACGATTCGTCCGCCGTACCCGACGGTGACTCCCCTGGCCGCCAGCCGTGTGGTGTCATCACTCGCGGATGCGATCCCGGTGAGGTGTGAAACGGCCACAAGTCCCCCTGATCCAAGCCTGCTCGAAGATGTGTCGACTATCGGATGTTCGCCCGTACCAGCAGGTACACGAGGAAGGGGCCGCCGATCGCGGCGGTGACCACGCCGACCGGGAGGGAGATCGGCAGCGCCGTGCGCGCCACCAGGTCCGCGCCGGTCAGCAGCAGGGCTCCCACCATGCCGGAGGCCACCATCGGCGGTGTCGGGCACCTCGCCAGACGCATCGCCACCTGCGGCGCCACCAACGCGACGAACGGGACCGGGCCGGCCGCGCTCACCGCCACGCCGGCCAGCAGAACCGCGCACAGCAGCAGGACGGCGCGCACCCTGGCGTACCGGACGCCCAGGCCCGCGGCCACGTCGTCGCCGAGGTGCAGCGGTTTGAACTGGAACGCGACCAACGCCACGACGGCCGTCAGCACGACCGTGCACCAGAGCGCCACGCGGACGTCGTCCCACGACCGGTTGTCCAGGGAGCCGATCAGCCACGCCTGGGCACGGGCCACGTCCCGGATGTCGGCGGTGACCAGCAGCCAGGTCGTGATGGCCTCCATCACGGCGCTCACCGAGATGCCGATGAGGATGAGCCGGAATCCGTCGACGCCGCGCCGCCACGCCAGGAAGTAGACGAGGAGACCCGTGCCGAGACCGCCCGTGAGCGCCGCCCCGGACAAACCGACCGAGTCGACGACCGCCGCGGCGGTGCCGCCCGACACCGTCACCAGGAACACCGCGACCGCGCCGGCGCCGCCGGTGATCCCCAGGATGTCCGGACTGGCCAGCGGATTGCGCGCGATGGCCTGGGTGATCGCCCCGGACACTCCGAGCGCGATGCCCACGACACATCCGGCAAGGGCGCGTGGCATCCGCAGGTCCATGATCACGAACTTGTCGACGTGTTCACCCCCGCCCAGGATCGTGCTGATCACCTGGGGCAGAGCGACGGGGAAGTCCCCGACGCCGATGGACAGGCAGAACACCAGGAAGGTCGCCGCCATTAGCAGCAGCGTCACGCACACGAGCCAAGGCCGCCATACGAACGACACACGGCCGAGCCGCACGCCCGGCGCCAGCGAGGGCTTCACGTCGGTTCCGCTCATGCGCTCTTGAACTTTCCGCGCCACACCAGAGCCGCGAAGAACGGGGCGCCGAGGAGGGCCACGACGACCCCCGCGTCCAACTCGCCCGGGCGCACCGCCAAGCGCCCCGCGATGTCGCAGACGAGCAGGACGACGGCTCCGAGCAGCCCCGCGTACGGCACCAGCCAGCGGTAGTCCGGCCCGGTCAGATAACGCGCCACGTGGGCCACCATGAGACCGAGGAAGGCGATGGGGCCGCATGCCGCGGTCGCGGCGCCCGCCAGCAGGGTGATGGCGATGATGCCGATGCTCCGGCTCAGTGCGATGTTCACCCCCAGGCCCCGCGCGACGTCGTCGCCCAGGTTGAGCAGGTTGATGGCGGGCAACGTGGTCAGCGCCAGCACCAGACCCGCCGCGATGAACGCCGTCACCGGCCAGATGACGTCGAATCCGACGCCGGCCACGGAGCCCGAGTTCCAGAAGCGCAGCGCGTTCAGCGACGCCTTGTCCGACAGCGCGACGGCCATGGTCATCGCCGCGAGGAACACGGTGACCCCCTGCCCGGCGAGTGCGAGCGTCAACGGGTTGCCGGCCCCGCGGCCGATGCTCGCCAGCCCGAACACGACGACACCCGAGACCGCCGCCCCCAGGAAGGCGAACCAGACGTAATGGAAGGGGTTGGCGAACCCGAACACGGCGATCACCGACACCACCGCGAACGAGGCACCCGCATTCACCCCCAGCAGGCCCGTGTCGGCGATCGGGTTGCGCGTGTACCCCTGGATCAGCGCCCCACCGACCCCCAGGGCCACGCCCGCCACGACCGCCAGCACGGTCCGGGGCACCCGCACGGTGTGCACGATGAGTCTGATCTCGGTGAGCCGCGGGTCGGAGCCCGGCGCCGCCGACAACCCGTTCCATACCTCGGACGGACTGAGCCCGCGCGCACCGACGCCCAACGACACCACCATTGCGGTCAGGAGGACCAACACGAGCGTGACCGTACCCACAACCCGTCGCCTGCGGGCCGTGGTTGTGCCCTTGGGCACGGGGCGCTCCACTGCAATCGTGCCCATGTCGCTGTACGTTATCCCTTCGATCCACCGGAGGACGCCTGGTCAATGGAATCCGCCACCGGCCGGCCCGGCTCTCCACGGCGAGGCGGTGTGGGCCCGAGCCGGTAGTGGACGGACCGGCTAGCGGGCCGTGCTCCCGGTCTCCTCGACGACCGTCCGCGCCTCGTCGGACACCGGCTTGAGACTCCGGCCGAGGAGTGAGTCCAGGATCTCGCCCACCCTGACGGCGGTGTTGGACAGCAGGGATGACGTGATGCCGTGCGTGTGCTCGGTCCCGCCCTGCACGTAGATGCCACAGCGCAGGCCGGCGTCGGTCGCGATGCGGTAGTCGCGCTCGACCCGCACGCGGCCCTCCTCGTCGCGCAGGCAGCGGTCGGCGACCTCGCCGAGGAGGCCGAGCGGGTCGGCGGGGCGGTAACCGGTGGCGAAGACCACGATGTCCGCGTCCAGGGGTGTCTCCTCTCCGGTGACGAGGGACTGCACCGTGGCGTGGACCTTGGCCGGCGTCTCCTTGACATCGGTCAGGCGGGAGACGTTGAGGAAGCGCAGACGCTCGGTGCCGAGGACCTTCTCCTGGTACATCTGCCGGTACAGGTCGTCGATCAGGTCGATGTCCACCACGGAGTAGTTGGTGTTGCCGTGGTAGTCCATCAGCCTGCGCTTGATGCTCTCGGGAGCCGTGAAGTAGTCGTCCACCGCCGCAGGGTCGAAGATCCGGTTGGCGAAGCCGCTGTCGTCGGCGGGGCTGTACCCGTAGCGCGAGAAGACGGCGCAGATCTCGGCCTCGGGGAAACGCCGGTGCAGGTAGGCGACGTTCTCGGCGGCGCTCTGCCCGGCGCCCACGACGACGAACCGGGAGGGGGCGGACCCCTCCAGGGCGTCGACCTTCGTCAGCAGATCCGAGTTGTGCCAGACGCGGTCGGTGCGCTCCACGCCGTCCGGCATGACGGGACGCAGGCCGGTGCCGACGACGAGGTTGCGGGCGCGGTGGCGTGCGAGCCCCTCTCCCGAACGCACGGTCACGTCCAGGTACTCGACGACTCCGTCGCGGGTGACGGGCGTGACCCCTACGACCTCGTGGGCGTAGGAGACCATGTCGTCGACCTTGGCCGCGGCCCACTCGAAGTAGTCGTGGAACTCCACGCGCAGCGGGAAGAGGTTCTTGTGGTTGATGAAGTCGATCAGCCGTCCGTTGCTCTTCAGGTAGCACAGGAAGCTGAACTCGCTGGCCGGGTTCCGCAGCGTCACCAGGTCCTTGAGGAAGGACACTTGCATGGTCGCGTCGTCGATGAGCATGCCGCGGTGCCAGCCGAAGTTCGGCTGCTGTTCGAAGAACCGAGCGCTGATCGCATCCGGCCCGCCGACGCGTGCGTTGTGCTCGCTGACCGCGATCGCCATGGCCACGTTGGACGGCCCGAAGCCGATGCCTATGAAGTCGTGAATCAACGGGACGTCGTCAGGACGAGCCTGTGCCATGTCACTCCCATCGTGCGAGGGCAGCCGCCGTGCCGGGCGGGCAGGCAGCCGTCGGTCGAGCACCGGGACATACGGACGTCGGGCATGCCGACGGAACCACGACCCGGTACTTAGGCAAGGCTAAGCTGATCCCGCGGAAGTTGTCGATGGACAAATCGGGCGCCCGAACGCCTGCGCCCGTCAACTCGCCTACAGATAGGGGCCATTGCGCACTTAGGCAAGCCTTGCTTTACTTGACGTTGGTCAATCCCTGTCCTGAGGAGGAACCTATGCGGGTCGTCATGTTCGGTTACCAGACCTGGGGGCACCGAACCCTTCAAGCCCTCCTGGACTCCGAGCACGACGTGGTTCTGGTGGTGACACACCCCAAGAGCAAGCACGCCTACGAGAAGATCTGGAGCGACTCCGTAGCCGACCTCGCCGAGGAACACGGTGTCCCGGTGCTGATCCGCAACCGTCCCGACGACGACGAGTTGTTCGAGCGGCTCAAGGAGGCCGACCCGGACATCATCGTCGCCAACAACTGGCGGACGTGGCTCCCTCCGCGCATCTTCGGCCACCCGCGCCACGGCACGCTGAACGTGCACGACTCGCTGCTGCCCAAGTACGCCGGCTTCTCGCCCCTGATCTGGGCCCTCATCAACGGTGAGACCGAAGTGGGCGTCACCGCGCACATGATGAACGACGAACTCGACGCCGGTGACATCGTGCGGCAGGAGTCCGTGCCGGTGGGCCCGACGGACACCGCCACCGACCTCTTCCACAAGACCGTCGACCTCATCGCCCCCGTCACCGTCGGCGCGCTCGACCTCATCGCCTCCGGGCACACGGAGTTCACCAAGCAGGACCGGTCCCAGGCGAGCTTCTTCCACAAGCGGTCCACCGAGGACATCCGCATCGACTGGACCTGGCCCGCAGAAGACCTGTCCCGTCTGGTCCGCGCCCAGTCCGAGCCGTACCCCAGCGCCTTCACCTTCCACAAGGGCAGGCGGCTGGAGGTCCTGGCGGCCTTCGTGTCCCAGGGCCGGTACGGCGGCACGCCCGGCCGTATCTTCTACCGCGAGGGCGACGGCGTGGTGATCGTGGCGGGCGCCGACGCCCGCACCGGCCGTAACCACGGCCTGGCCATCACGCGCGTACGGACCGAGGACGGCCGGGAGTTGCCCGCGTCCGAGTACTTCACCTCCATGGGCGGATATCTGACCCGGCGGCCCTGACCCCGCGACGCCGACACCCGCCCCCCGACGTCCGCGGCATCCCGAAGCCGACGCCCGACGCCCCGGAACCCGCCGCGAGTACCCCGGTCCGCGCGGCGGGTTCCGGCCGGGTGACCGCCCCGCGCCGCGGTGCTATGTGGACATCGCGAGACGGTCCATCGCGACCCGTACCGCCTCGTGGGCGCGGGACCGGCCCATCAGCACGCACAACGTGTACGTCACGTCGTCCATCTCCCGGCGCGCCTCCTCGCTCCCGGGCTCCGCGGCCAGGCGCGCCTGACAGGCCCTGAACCGGGCCAGGACCTCCTCGGTCCCGGCCCGGCTCGCGCGCATGGCCACCGGCGCGGTCACCGCGGGCGAGGGCGACTCCGGGCTGCGGGCGCAGTCCACGGCGTGGCGCAGCGCGCGCTCGACGTGGACGGGGGTCGCCACTCCCTGTGTGGCGGCCACCATGGCGGCGGCCAGTTCGGCCTCGGACACGTGGGCCGCGGCGGCCGCCGACGCGAGGACGAGGCGGGCGTCGCGCGCCGAACACGGAGTGATGGCCATGATCATCCCGATGGCCCGCGCCACCGTCGGATCCCCGCCGACAGGCGTGGCCCGCACCCTGGCCACACCGGCTACATCGGAGGGATTTTCGATCGTCGGGGAAGAAATGTGAGGAGCCAAGCGGGATCATCCCTTCAAGCGAAGGCCGGCGGAGCCGATCGGGAACTATGGATGATGTACCCCGACGCGCCCGGTATGCACGCGCATACGCTTGGTCACTTCGCCGCGAACCCCGACACCCTCACCCGGCGAGGCAGAAAGATGACATTCTGTTATCGTGCCCCGCACCGGGCCGCCGTCCGCCCCGGCCTGCCGTTCCCGCACACAAGAGGCCACACCGCCTCCGGCAGGGGACGTCCGGACCGATGCGCCCGGCCGGGTGCACAGGCAGGAGACGGGAAGGTTGCGGTCATGGCCTTGGAGACAGTGGCGCAGCGTAACGGCAGTACGGTTCTGATCAGCATGGTGGGCGACTTGGACGCCGCCGCCGAACACCCCTTGAGGCGAGCCCTGGACGCGGTCACCGAGGACATTTCCGTGGCCATGATCGACACGCACGAGGTGCCGTTCATGGACGTGGCCGGCCTGCTGCTCGTCCTCGACCTGCACCGGCGCGCGGAGTGCATGGGCCTGCGGGTTCTGGTGGTGGGCTGGCAGCCGCAGCCCCAGCAGCTCATGGCCGAGGTCGCGGGGATCCCCGGCCCGGGCTCGGCCGCGGGCGAGCGCTACGCCGTGTCGGGTTTCCGCCGCCTGATCGAGGAGCGCGCCGAGCGCCGGCGGAGCGGGGCCGCCGGCCTCCTCGCCGACCTGCCGTCCCGGCCTTAGAGGTCCTAACAGAAGCTGTTGATCATGTGACTTTCGGTTCGGATGGTCGTTGGTCTGACCGTGGGGAAACGTCAGTCGCGGCCATGGATC